>JAGACY010000278.1 GCA_017613855.1 Pseudomonadota bacterium | reverse complement strand
GGTTTTCTGGGCTTTCATAAAATCGAAAACTTCTTTTTGACCCTCGAGATCGCGTTCTGCGGCGGGTGTTTCTTCGACGGCTGCAGCCTCTTTTGCTTCTGGCTTAGGCGCTTCTGCTTTTTCGGGGGCTTTGGCTTCGGGCGCAGGTGCTTCGGGACACTCTGTCTTCGGGCAGTCACATGCCGGGCACTGAGGTTCTTCGCATTTGCAGGAAGTCAATGATAAAACGAATAATATGGCAATCGTATAAAGAGCGAGTTTTTTCATTAGTGTACTCCAGGGGAAAGATTGATTGGTTTAGGTTTACCGGTATGGATATGATTCGTTCTGAATTCTTCAGCGTTTTGTTTTTCTATTATAGTTTAGTCTTTCTATTATAAAAGTATCATTATATAAAAGTATCATTTACTAAAGAATAGATTAAATCTGTATATCCATACACGTTCAAAAGTCATTATTTGCAGGCTGTACCAGCTTTATTGCAGCCATCTTCACATTCATCATCTAATTCATTAGGATCAGTGAGCCAGTAATTCTTACCATCCGTGGCCTTTGTACAGATCGCTGTATAAGTATAGCTATATTCATCGTCTTCTTCGCAGAAGGTTTGCTTTTGTTGTTCGGTTTTACATTCGGATTTTTGGGTAAGACAAGCTACTGCATTCACGCCTTCACTATAAAAATCTTTAAATGTAAGGCATGAATAACCATCCTCTTTGAGTTTGGAACAATATCGGATGATATATTTTTCTCCGGAGCATATCATGGTATTGCCATTCTCATCACAGTAATCACTGTCTGTGTTTCCCTCTGTTTTGCAGGGTTTATCTGTTTCTTCTGACATCACTTCACATGCGGTTTGCTCTTTATTGCACTGTTCCGAGCAATCTTCAAATGAGTCCATGTCAGTCTTCCAATAGAGTTGGTCATCACTCGCTTTGGTACAAATCATATTTCCCTGCATGGATATGGAATTACTGCCACTTTCTTGAAATTCGATGCATATTCCTTGTGTGTCATTTTCTTTGCTGCATTTGGCCTTGTCATTCATACAATTGGCCATGTCAACCCCTTTGGAATGTCCATCTTTAAACACGACACAATTGAGATTATCCTTTTTACATTCGAGTGACACGACTTTTTTTGTAGTATCGTCGCATTCATAACCTTCGCCGTCGATACAGACTTCACTAAAGGAGGCAGGATTGCATGAATCCCCGATCTTGACAGTAGTTGTTTCGGTGGGAGGATTATCTGTTGGATTAGAAGGATTATCTGTTGGATTAGAAGGATTATCCGTTGGATTAGAAGGATTATCCGTTGGATTAGAAGGATTGCCTGGAGTTGTACTCGTTTGCGTACCATTGTCATTGGTTTTGTCTTTGTCATCGTCACAGCTGATCAAGCAGAACGCCAAAAAAGTACAAATAATAGTAATTATCAGTGATTTTTTCATGTTTACCTCATCGAAAATGGTTGTCAGTGATTCACACCCCATATTTCTATATCTGTGATATAAACAAAGTACAAGAAGATTATGAATTAATCTGAAATCTGAAGTCTTTTGTTTTGCACTCGTATTGCTTGCATTTTTTTTCATTGAATCATAAACACGCAACGCCTGAATCAGTGGATAACCAGGCAGATGCTATTCATGTAATTCTGTAATATCCGGATGTTTATGGGAATTAAGGAAAACAGCAGCGAAGCTCTCCTGGCACGCCTGCAAAATGGAGACAGTTTTACCGTAAAGCAAAAGCTGATGCTTGCGTTTAAGCTCGCGCTTCCGGCGATGCTGGCTCAGATATCGACCATCATCATGGAGTACATCGATGCGTCAATGGTCGGCCATTTGGGAGCCAATGCAACGGCTTCGATCGGGCTCGTGGCGACGACGACCTGGCTGTTTGGCGGCATTACCATGGCCGCTACGATGGGGTTTACGATTCAGACAGCCCAGAAAATCGGTGCCAAAGACGATCGCGGTGCGCGCAGCATCATGAAACAAGGGCTCGCCGCGACGCTCCTGTATACCCTGATTCTGACGCTTATCGCCACTTTGATAAGCCGTTTTCTACCTGGCTGGCTGAGTTCGGATACGGAGCTCCATCGCGATGCATTCAGCTATTTTCTCATTTTAATGCTGTCGCTGCCCGCACATCAGATGAAATCGATTGCAGGCGGTATGCTCCAGGCAAGCGGAGACATGAAAACTCCGAGCATATTGAATGTGCTGGCGTGTTTTCTGGATGTCGTCTTTAATGCGTTGTTGATCTTTCCGTCGGGGACGTTCGGCATCGATGGTGTATTCTCATTACCTGGTGCGGGGTTGGGCGTTCCAGGTGCCGCGCTCGGAACGGCAATTACCGAAGTCATCATTGCCGGTACCATGCTGCTTATGCTTCTGTTCCGATCCAAACCGCTTCACCTGCGCAAAAATGAACCGCTCATCTTTAATCGCAATGAGCTCAAAATGGCTTTAAAACTGGCTATTCCCGTTGGTGTTGAGCAGGTGCTTATGTGCGGCGCTTACATCATGTCCACGGTGATTGTAGCGCCGCTTGGCAGTATCGCCATTGCCTCGCATTCACTGTCGATTACGGCCGAAAGTCTTTGCTATATGCCGGGATATGGCATCGCCGCTGCAGCCTCCACCATGATTGGTCAGAGCATCGGCGCGAAGCGTCCTGACCTCGCCCGCAGCCTTGCCTGGATGAATACCGGTCTTGGCGTTGCTTTCATGACGTGTACCGGCGTTCTGATGTACATCTTTGCGCCCCAGATGATTGGGCTGTTGTCGCCCGTCCCAGAAATTCAGGAACTTGGTACGGCGGTACTGCGCATCGAGGCTTTTGCAGAGCCACTTTATGCCGCATCCATTGTGGCAAATGGCGCTTTCCGCGGTGCCGGTGATACGTTCGTGCCGAGCATCATGAATTTTGGCAGCATGTGGCTGGTTCGCCTGCCGCTGTCCTGGTATTTGTCTGCGCCGATGGGCATGAATATGGGACTGCGCGGTGTCTGGATTGCCATGTGCATCGAGTTGTGCGCCCGCGGTACGGTTTTCCTCATTCGCCTGTCTGGAAAACGATGGATGAAAAAAATCGCTTAGTTTTGTTTTTATGGATGGGCGAAGACTATTCGGCTGCGCCGAATACGTCTTTCGCACGGCGCTATTGCATACGCGCCGTTTTAATGCGGAATGCGGAATTCTTAATTCGGAATGCGGAATGCGGAATTATGGGGGATGCCCGAAGATGAATCTAAAGAAGAAAGAAATTGG
>JAGACY010000277.1 GCA_017613855.1 Pseudomonadota bacterium | reverse complement strand
TAAGTTGGGGTGACTCAGTAAAAAAAAACGCGCATCATGCGCGTTTTTTTTCGACCTCATGTGATTTAAAACTCCAACCCCAGGCCAATGTGAAAAGTCGCTTTATCCGTAAGATTAAACGCGCCTTTGGCACCGAAGTTGTCAATTTGAGCATACATATATTCTGCAAAAATATAGGAGTTATTGATGCCCCATTCGACATCAAAGGATTTTTCCATCTCCGGTGCTAACCAGTCGAGCACGAATGCTAAACCCGCCACAACATGAAAGCCAAAAGTCCCGCCATAGCCTTTGGAACCATCATCCGCTCTGGCGATGGAATCAGATCCATCGTAAATCCACCAGAAATAATAATCAAATCCGGCTTTGGCGTAGATCGTAAAAGGGAAGTTGAACCGGGTCCAAAGGTAGTCAAAACGATAGACGAGCGAAAGCCTGAGCGGCAGCCAGTGAAGTTCAGTATTATCGATGGATTTGCCGCCGCCTTCTTCGAGTGCTTTACCCGAAATATTGCCGTAGGCGAGGTGAAACCCCAACCCAAGGCTTCCTACGCCGCGCCAGAATTGCCAATCATACTCGCCTTCGATGATAAAGCCGCCTTCATCGCCAAAGTGCGACTTAAATGCGTCTCCGAGTTCATCCGGTGTATAGGGACCTGCTTTAAATTCGGCCATCATATTGACGGGCGATTCTGCCTGCGCCACTTGAGGTGCAGCAAACAAGGATGTACCAGCAAGCGCGGCCGCCAACAAGGGAGCGGCAGCTTTGAGTGATTTTTTAGAAGCTTTGTTGCGGCGACGGCGATAAATGCCAAAGGCAATGCCTGCGCCGAGAAGTGTAAGCAAACTATAAAAAACAACCGGCAGTTTCAAAAGCAGATAGGCAAAACCATACAGTGGCCACAGAGCAGTTCGGGTAATCGCGCGAGCTGTCGGATGTTCGCCGATGTAATGCGCCAGCGGCGGGCTAAGACGATAATAGGTCGCCACAAAGCTGCGTCCTGCCGAAGACTGCATCAAAACCTGATCACGGAACTGGCGCAGAATTTTGACATGCGGTTCCTGAGTTGAACCGTAGGCTGCCGTGGCAATGAAACAAAAACCACCATCACTGTCCTGATTCTGTTCGCGATAGGAATCCCAAAAATCTTTTGAAGATACGGTCTCGACCGTACTGATTTCACTGAGCAGACTTTCGTTCCCGCTGTTATCGATGGCAGTCACTGCGACCTGATAAGTCGTGTCGGCAGAAACACTGCTTTTGATGGTAATCGAATTCGAAGAGGAGGTTGCCGTCGATGAAGAAACTTCTTCGGGCTTGCCGCCTGCCGTGAGCGAACCTTCGGACGTATAATAAACTTTATAGGACGAAATATCCGGGACGGAATCCCATTTGACCTTGATCGACTCACCACCGGCAGAAGCCGTGACATTCGACGGCGCACTGGGCCGGGTCGTCCTGAAATCGATGGAATACGTTACCGTATAAATGTTGTCCGTACCACTCGAAGAAGGATCATTGACGATGAGGTGCAGATACGTCGTTTCTTTGAGATCTTCGCAGCCTGCAGCATCGGTAGCAGAACTCAGGGTACTGACGGCACGCCTGACTTCGATGGGCGATGAAGATTTGGTCAAGCGCTGATTTTCTGTGATGGTCAGGCAATTGTCATCGGGATTTTCGTACAAATCATCTTTTTTGCACGACTCATTGCCGTGAGCCAGTTTGATCGAAAATACAGCATCTTCCGACAGTGTAGCTTCCGCAGCGAGTGTAAAGATGAAGCTCACCTCACCACTGCCGATATCGAACATGTCCTTGCACCGTCCGATATTCATCGCGAGTTTCGATGTGGTATCGTAAGAAGATTCCGTCAGGGAACTTGCCATGCTCCAATCGTCTGCACCCGATGCAGAAGCGTTTGCAGGCAGCACAATTCCAGAGAGAAATGCGAGTGGAAAAAATATGCGAGAAAACCGATTATTCATTGTTATTTCCATTCCTTCCATGGTTCCACGCAGCACAGGCAATCTGAACTGCGTTTAATGCCGCTCCTTTTAACAGGTTATCACTCACAATCCAAAAGATTAGACCATTCTTTGCAACCGGATCGATTCGGACGCGTCCGACGAGTGTTTCCAAAAGGCCTTCGGCCTGAACAGCAGTAGGATAATTGCCGGGATTTTGTATATCCGTCACACGAAGGCCGGGCATCTCATCGAGAATGGTCTGTGCCTCTCGCACGGAAACGGGCTTTCGTGTAACAAGATTAACGACTTCGCTATGGGAACGCAAGACAGGCACTCGCACACAAGTTGCACAAACGCGGAGATCTTCGCGCCCCAGAATTTTTTTTGTCTCGAACATCATTTTTTCTTCTTCTTCGGTATTGCCCGAATCGAGAAGAGGCCCGATTTGCGGAACGACATCGAATGCGATAGTCCGTGCATGTACTTTAGAACTGGCGGGCCTGTTGCCGTCGAGGGAAAGACGCGTTTCATCGAGAAGCGCCTCGATTCCCTTTTGTCCGGCGCCGCTGCAGGATTGATAAGTCACGACGCGGACGTCGTCGATCCCCACGGCATCATCCAATGCCTTGAGTGCCAAAACCATTTGAATTGTCGAACAATTCGGATTGGCAATGATGCCCGATTTGAGTTCGATAAGATCGCCATTGACTTCGGGAACGACGAGCGGCCATGCGGGATCGCGCCTGAAGGCCGAGGTATTGTCAATCATGAGTGCCCCTGCAGCCAGAACTTTGGGAGCCAGCTCTAAACTAACGGCTTTGCCGGCACTGAAAAGGGCAATATCGACGCCGTTAAAATCGAATGATGATGCATCCTGAACGGTCAGAACGCCCCATGGCGTATCGAGCGTCTTACCGGCACTGCGAGCCGAAGCCACGAGATCAATTTTGCGGATAGGCAAATGCAATGCATCGAGGCAATGCAAAATTTCGCGCCCTACGGCACCCGTCGCACCAACGACAGCGACATGTGCACCAAGGGGATTGTAGGGAATGGGTTTTAATTCGGGCATTTTTTTTACCTTGTAGACAATATGTAGTGACCTCGACGTTGCATCTCTCGTGGATTTACCTGTAGACTGCTTCGTGTGAAATAACCCGCGGTAACAGGGTTTACCGCATTGCAAGGAGGTCACTGATATGCATCATAACACACTTTTTGTT
>JAGACY010000276.1 GCA_017613855.1 Pseudomonadota bacterium | reverse complement strand
CTAAGCGTCAAATCGTAAGGTTTGGCGCTTTTTTTGTATTCGCTCCGGCTTTTGGCCTGCGGCCAATACGCCTGCGCAGCAGCGCTATGGCTCTCCTGCGGTCGCCATACGCACTGCTATCTGTCCGAGAATGCCTGCGACACGCCAGGTAATTGGCTACGAATGTATCGCCCCTACGAAACGAACAAATTATCCGTAAATTTTACACGCGGCTATTGACTACGAATGTACCGCCCCTCCGGGGCGTACAGATCATCCGTGGATTTCACACCAAGCTATTGACTACGAATGTACCGCCCCTCCAGGGCGTACACTTCATTGTTCATTATTCATTATTCATTATTCATTACTACCATGCCTTACATCCTCATCAGCAGAACACAGATTCAGAACATACAACTGCAGCTCGAAAGCGTTACAAACCAGCCGTTCAAGCTCAAAGTCGTCCAGAATGACGACTCCACCCTGCTCTGCGCCTGGCAAAATGAGACCCATGTCGATTATCTGCTCCACGTCATGACGCGGCCAAACAATCACTTTCAGGTCGCATTTGCCGTCCAGAAATATCGCGACATCGAAACCCGGTTTGACAAATACATGGATAAAACCGAGGCAACGCGCCTGTTCAATGACCCCAGGCAATGCGTGCGCTATATGACGGGACAGATTTTAATGAGCAATTAGCAATGCGCAATGCGCAATTGAAATGGCAGAACTCAAGAGGTCTGCCATAAAACACACAGAGAATACTTTTACAAATTCGGAATTCGGAATTCGGAATTAAATGGCAAACTCTAAGAATTTAAATAACCAAATTCTTTAGAAATATCATAGAGAATGACTCAATAATTCCGCATTCCGCATTCCGAATTCCGAATTAGAAAACAATTCCGCATTCCGCATTAATACAGTTTCACATCCCTCTTAAAGCTGTGTGCCAGGTATTCCCTTTGAATCATCTGGGCCATTTCTTCGGCAGTGGCAAAGCGATCGTAATCGACGCAAATGACGGGAATGATGCGGGAAATATCCTCGATGAACTTTTGATAGTGACGATAGAGATTCTTGAGGTATTCCAATGAAATACCCGATTCAACGTTGCGGCTGCGCATATTGATGCGTTCGAGTGAGCGTTCGGGACTGACATCGAGATAGACAATGACATTGGGTTTGCACATGAAATTGCTCATGTACCTGAAGAGCTGAACGTAAGTCCGATAATCGCGTTCTTCCATTAAACCGGACTCGGCGAGCATTGCTGCAAAAACGGAATCTTCATAGATGGTACGGTCCTGAACGGCAGACTCGCCGCGCCAGATGATTTCCTGGTGCTGCTGAAAACGCCGTGTGAGCAAATAAACCTGCATGGCAAATGAATATTTTGCCGTGTCGCGATAGAAATCCTCGAGATATTCATTATCCGCAACGGGTTCATAATAGGCCTTGATGCCAAGGTGTTGTGCCAAAGAGGTTGCAAGTGTCGATTTGCCCGCGCCGATCATGCCGGCAATGCCAATGAATAGATTTTCCATACGTTTACGCCAATTTCCGTGAACAAAAAAACAAACACGCCCCGCAGGGGCCGTCACATCATTTATTCCATACATTTACACCATTTTCTGAGTGCAAGCGCAACCCTCAAATTGGGAATGACATTTTCCCGTTTTATTAGGGACACATTCGGGAAAACACTGCGCCCCCCCAAAAAAGAAAGCAGGGCGTATGCAATAGCCCTGCTCTGGCGACGCGTATGCCGTCAGGCATAGCGGCGAATCCCAACATACATATCCATGAAGAATTGCTTTTATTTTTCAAAGACTCGGGTAAAATGCAGTCCGTCAGCATCGCATTTATGCATGAGGAGGAAAAATGAAACCGATTACTTACAAGGGAAAGCATGCGGAAATCTGTCGTGAAATTGCGACCGGGCACAAGGATGAAGCACTCCAGCTGATTTATGCTTTTTTCAGAAGTGAAGAAAACACTGACTCTTACTCAGTTTCATTGCTTACGACGATTCGTGAGCTGTTGGACGAAGGGGATAGCGATGAGCTCTACCGCATTCGAATCCGTATGCGTGGCAACGGTGATCGCGTTCTTCTCAATCTGGCCCAATTTGTGAGTGCTTTTGAGATGGGGGATTTTACGGAAATTGCCGAAACCCTGGCGGAAAAATGTTTTTCTGAGCTGCCGCGTTTGAGCCGAAGCATGCAGGATTTTGCAGATGAAGAAGGGCTTTCGTCGGCAACGGAGATGGCGGGCATGCGCATTCGTGAAGCAGTTCGCATCCTCAAAATGTATGCGGAAACCTACAACATGTCCGATGAGATCGACCGCTGTGATGATATCGGGCTCGAAATGTCACGTGTCTTTCTGTTT
Source organism: Pseudomonadota bacterium (assembly GCA_017613855.1). The sequence goes on along the minus strand of JAGACY010000276.1, from coordinate 3,463 downwards.
ACCCATGCCAATATCATGTCCGAGGATCTGATGAAAGCGGCTAAATCGGCGATGCGGAATAACGATGAGCTCAAATGCATCAAGCTGTGCAACGAGATCGTTCGGGAATACGGTGACGTCGCTGACAGAATTGCCAATGCCTCTGAATTTTCCCGCGAAGATTATGAAACCATCGTCGGTGTTCGCTATGCTTATGAACAGCTTCATAAGATGCTTCCGGAACATCCCTATGGTGACGAGATCAAAAAAATTGAACAGATCATGGATGAAACCAATGCATGATTTAAAAGGCATTCTTTCTTAGTTTCAGATGAAGGCATCGGATTTTACAAATTCAATTGCGCATTGCGCATTGCGCAATGCGTCACAATATGATAAATGCGGTAAAGTTTTTTTTGGCCAGGATGGCGATCCAGCAATTGCATTCATGCAAGGGGCTGATATTTCTCACGGAGGAGGCCCATGTCACTTCGGTGGACCGATGAATTAAATCAGATTGTTAAGGCTGCGAATGCAGACGCGCACCGCATGAATGTGCGCATGAACACTGCCCTTTTGCTGCGCAGCATGCTCAAATGTGATGGTCCGGCACAAACGCTTTTGGCTTCTTTTGGCCTCAATTTGTTTATCTATGAGAATGGGATTAAAAATTCCCAATTAGAGCCAGAGCCCCGGGATACGTCTGATTTTATTTTTGAATGCGCTGCCAATCTCGCTTTGAGCATGGGATTGACGGAAGTTTCTTCGATCCATGTTTTGATGGTGCTTTTGCGTCAATCGTGCATGGGCAATGCGCTTTTAAGGTGCCTCCAGTTTGATTTCAATGCACTTTGTCTCCATCTGTACGGCCAGACGGAACAGCAGGATTATTATTATCAGCAGCGCAGCTACTCGCAATCGATGAATTCTGTTGCTGTACAGCGTAAATCCCCGATTGCCCGTCCGACAACTTATATCGAACCTCAGCCGGCTGTCAGTTTCGGCTCGGATGATTTGATTGAGCTGCTTAAGTCGAATGACAGCCAATCAGGCCAGCTTCCTGCAGTCCCTCGCAAAGGATTGCTAACACCGGGCGAAATTTCCCAGCTTAACCGAAGTGCATCTCAACCCAGTTTGCCTTGGCAAGATGCCCAGCAGGAGGATGCCCCTTCCGACAGATCCGGTGCATCCCGATCATCTGTGCAGGCAAAATCGAAGACTTTAACCTCAAAAACACCGACTTCAAATGGCCGGACTTCTTCGTCTTCGATGCGTTCTACATCTTCCCGGGAAATGCAGCTGGAAACGACGCGCGATCTTGCGCTTCGACTCAAGGAAAAGAAGAGCAAAACGAGTGAAGCACGCCGTGCCAGCCAGGAATTATCGAAAGTTTCCAACGGACATTCAGAAAACAAGAAGAAAGACAACGCCAAAAACGAACGCATGCTTCCTCTTGAAGCGCCTGCAAAAGAGAAAACAGCCGAAGAAAAACCGGAATCAGTAGACACAGCATTGACCGGTAATACAACAGAAGCGTTGTCGCAGGCCGATTCTGCCAAACTCAAGCAGGAAAAACCTGAACAAAGCGAGTCTGTCCAGGTTAAATCGCAGCCCCAAAAGCAGGCAAATCCGATCATTTCTCGTAAGAATGCCTATGTTCTCAATGAATCGGGATCGGTTTATTCCCGCAAAGCACCAGCGCGTGCCAAGCTGCCGGCCGGATTTGATCCACTCAAACTCAATAGCTCAAAATTCCCGATGCTTTGCGCCTATGGCAGAAATCTGCTTGCCGAAGCAGTCGCAGGCCGGATTGATCCCGTGATTGATCGCGAGCAGGAAATCGATCAGCTTATTGATATTCTCAATAAAAGACGCTGCAATAACCCCATTTTAATGGGCGAAGCTGGTGTCGGTAAAACTGCAATCATCGAGGGCCTTGCTTTGCGCATGGCAAACAATCAAGCTCCAAGAGGACTTGAGAATCATACCATTATTGCCCTGGATTACGGCTCTATCCTTTGCGGAACACAGCTGCGTGGTGCTGTTCAGGAACGCATCAAAGCCATAAAAAAAGAAGTTAGCTACGCCAATGGCTACATCATTCTATTTCTGGATGAAATCCATAGTTGGCTCGCCAGCGGCAGTGGCGATCCCAATGCCGATGCGGCCCTGGAACTCAAGATGGCGCTTTCCCGCGGTGAACTTCTGTGCATCGGTGCATCCACGCAACAGGAGCTTCGAAGAGCCTTTAACTCCGATCCTGCTTTTGAACGCCGTTTCGATTTCATTGAAGTCAAGGCACCAAGCCCGGAAACTTCTATCCGCATTATCGAACAAGGCATCATCTCACAATATGCAGAACATCACGATGTCACTTATGAGCCCGATGCGATCCGGCAAGCAGTCAGACTCTCTGAGCGATACATCCAGGAAAGAGCACTCCCCGACAAGGCTATCTCTGTGCTCGATCGTGCAGGAAGCCTTTGCGAACGATCAGGGGATAGTGTCGTCACGGCAAAGCATGTGGCATCCGTCATTGCGCAAATAGCAGAAGTTCCCGTCGAACGTCTCCTCATGACAGAAAAACAAAAACTCATGAAAATGGAGGAGATTCTCGGTCGGCGTCTCATCGGGCATGAAGAAAATATCGCCAGAATGGCCAATGTTATTCGTAGGAACCATGCGGGTTTTGGTGCACAACGCCCCATCGGCAGTTTTCTGTTCCTGGGCCCCACCGGTGTCGGTAAAACCGAGGCTGCCAAAGTACTCGCCGATTATCTTTTTGGTTCTCCCAAAAATATCGTGCGCTTTGACATGAGCGAGTACATGGAACAGCATTCGGTGGCCAAACTCATTGGCGCACCTGCTGGGTATGTCGGTTTCGACGATGGCGGCCTGCTCACGGAAGCACTCCGCAAACGCCCATATCAAATCGTTCTGTTTGACGAAATCGAAAAAGCACACCCCGATGTCATGAACATTCTGCTTCAGATTCTCGATGAAGGCAGACTCACGGACGCCAAGGGAAGACATGTCGATTTCTCAAATACCGTCATCATCATGACCAGCAATCTGGGAGCATCCGAAGTGATGCGGGCTGCCCAAACCATTGGATTCGCAGGCAATGATTCTGCACTTAGCCCTGATGAAGCCGAGAGCATTATATTGAAAGCTGCACGATCCCGATTTACGCCAGAATTGTGGAACCGAATTGAGGAAAAACTCATTTTCCATCCGCTAACCATTCAGCAAATTGAGAAAATTGCACATCTCCTGCTCTCCGATTCACGTAAGCGCCTTCTCGATGATAAGCGTGTAGAACTCGCTTTTGATGAAAGTGCACTCATCCCATACCTCATTCAAAATGGCGGATTTGATCCCAATTTTGGGGCACGCCCCATGCGAACGACCATTCAAACCCTCGTGGAATCCCAAATTGCCGAATGGATTTTGGGGCACGAAGATTTGCCCAAATCTCTGTTTG
>JAGACY010000275.1 GCA_017613855.1 Pseudomonadota bacterium | reverse complement strand
TGCGGAATGCGGAATGCGGAATGCGGAATGCGGAATGCGGAATGCGGAATGCGGAATGCGGAATGCGGAATGCGGAATGCGGAATGCGGAATGCGGAATTGAATGGCAATACCTAAGGCTGATTCTGAAGCTAAGGAGAATGAGTTTTTAATTCGTAATGCGTAATGCGTAATGCGGAATTGAATGACAATGCCCAAAGATAGACTCTGAAGCTAATAAAACATTATTCTTTAGTAATCGCATTGAGAATGCCTGAATAATTGCGCATTGCGCATTGCCAATTGCGCATTGAAGCTTACGAATTATTAAAATTCACTATCCATATCTCGCGCGAGATTCTCGAACAAAGTAAACTCACCAAACCATCGAAGTTTTATGGTTCCGGTTTCACCGCTTCTTTGCTTGGCAATAATGACTTCGGAGATATGTTTCTCGGTCGAGTCCTTATTGTAATAATCATCGCGATAGATAAACGTAATGACGTCTGCATCCTGTTCAATTGCACCGGATTCACGCAAATCCTGCAGCATCGGGCGTTTGTCGGGGCGCGATTCGACGCCACGGTTCAACTGCGACAATGCGATGATCGGCACACCCAATTCTTTCGAAAGGCTCTTCAGTGTTCGGCTGATTTCGGAAATTTCCTGCTCACGCGAACTGGTAGTCCCCGTCCCCGTCATCAATTGAAGATAGTCAATGATGAGCATGCCGATATTGCTCTCGGTTTTGAGCCGCCGCGCTTTGGCTGACAATTTGGTTATCGAGATTGCCGGCGTTTCATCGACATAAATCGGCGATTTCATGATCATCTGCATCGCCTGCATGATGCGATTCCACTCGGCCTCGTTGAGTTTGGCGCGACGCATCTGGTCGCCCGATATGCGCGCACGCGACGACAGCAGACGGCTGCCAAGTTCCTCTTTCGTCATTTCAAGCGAGAAAAAAGCCGCCGGCACATGGTGATCAATCGCGGCATTTGCAAGGAAATTGAGCGCTAAAGCTGTTTTGCCCATACCCGGACGCGCTGCCAGTATAGTCAGCGTACCCGGCTTAAACCCCGCAGTTTTGTTGTCATAATCGATAAATCCCGAACTAATGCCGGGAATCTGATTCTTATTCGAGTAGAGTTCCTCGAGCTGCGCATAGGTCGAATTCATGACCTCTTTGGCCGTATAATAGGCACGATTCGCGTCCGACAGCGTCAAATCAAAGACTTTCTGGTTCAAATCATTGACAAAATCGGTTACGCTCTCCATCGGCAGCTGCGCCTGAATCCGAGCCGTCTCGGCAATCTGAATCGCCTTGCGCAAAATCGAGGCATTCTTAATCAGCTCCGCATAACGCCGAATGTTAATCGCCGACGGCAAACGCTGCGTCAGATTCGTCAAATACGAGATTCCACCGGCATCTTCGAGCAATTTGAGCTGCATCGTCCGAGCATAAAGCGACGCCATATCTATCGGCTTTTGCTGCGCATCCAAATCCTGCATGGCCTTAAAAATCTGCCGATTCAACTCACTGTAAAAATCATCCGGCACCAACACATCACTTGCCAGCGATATTGTCGTGTTATCGAGCAAAATACTGCCAAGCAGAGACAATTCGGCCTCAAGATTCTGTGGTATCTGCAGCTTGGTTTCCGCCGCTTGTTCAGGTTTATTCGGCATTTTCGCCATAATGTTCCCTTTTCTTTTGTGGCGCCTGCTATTGGGCTTTCGCCCAATACGCCCGGCGCGCACCGTCTATGGCCTGCGGCCATACGCCGCTGCTATAATTATCAATTCCATTCCAAAGTTCTCTGCTTCGATGCGGTATAAAGCAAAATCGCCGATGCCACACTCACATTCAAGGATTCGACCGCCGGATTCTGGGCTATTCTGACCATCTGGTCACATAGAGTCCGCGTCAGGCGGCGCATCCCCGAACCTTCCGATCCCATGATGAGCACCGTCGCACGATGATAATCAATCGCGGTTTCTTCGTCACCTTCGATATCGGCCCCCACGATGTGAAAATCCAAATCCTTGAGCTGACGCAATGTCTGCGCAATATTCGACACACGGCAAACCGGTATGCGGTAAGCCTGTCCCGCCGAAGTTTTGATGCTCGTCGAAGTAATCTGAGCCGCCCGATCCTTGGGAATAACCACGGCATCAACGCCGAATGCCGCAGCTGACCGAATAATTGCCCCCAAATTATGCGGATCCTGTATCTGGTCGAGTACCACAATGAGCGGCTGCGCGCTCAAATGCTCAAGAACATCATCCAAATCCGCATACCGAAACTGCGGCAGTTCCAGCAAAATACCCTGGTGCCGGGTTTCTCCGGTGCGCCGCGTCAATTCCTGCATAGTTACGGCAATCGGTTCAAGTTTTATCTCCTTGCAAATCTCAAGAATCGGCCCGAGATCTTTGGTTTCGCGCGTCTCGGCAATATACAGCTTCGATTTTGCAAGCATTGGTGCAGGAATCATCTGCAAAGCTTCTTCGACGGGATGCAGCCCGCACACAAAGAAAGATTCATCACCCATTGTTCCTGCCTTTCGATGCACATCATGCCTCTCACGACTGAATTGCCCTCGGGAATTGGATTGGCGCTCTGGTCGTTCATTCACACGCTGAACGTTCTTCTTCTGACTCATAGATATCCGCAATTATTCTTAAAGATTACCAAGCTGCAGCCATCATGCACGCAGACACTCCACCCCTTCTTTTTTACCTCAAATACTCTATGCTTAGCAAATGAACATTCAATTCCTCCGAAACAACCTCATAGCCACATTCTTAACCTCAAAACCACATGTATACCCAAAACACACATCACTCCGCACATTATTAGGGTAACCCAAAGGGTTACCGCTGTCCCATTCCCGCCCGCCGACCGACGCCCGACCCTAAAACTCGTTCGGTCTTGACACACTGCTCCCTTTCCGACGTAAAATATCGTAAAAAAAAGCATCCCAATGTGCCTGGCATGTACGGCACTTCAGCATCAGTCCCCGCGTCCGGGCAAAATCATGCTGTACTCCCCCTGAGTTGGCCATACATTATGTCGGGGAAATCACCTCTCGTCAGATAAAACCCGATGGATACATAACAGCACCTCCCCTAAAGCAAAGGGACAATTCCCTACCCTAATGATGCCATCGAGAATGACTTTGTTACATTTTTATTAAACATTTAATAAAAAAATCAGGCAACGACACTAACCGCCACAAAAAAGCGTTGAATATGCAAGCCCTCCATCCGTCTAATCACATTTTGCGATGACACTGATGTCATCGTGAATAGCTTCAATCACAAACCACATCATGAGTTTTTATGAACATAAGCAAAAAAGTCAAAGGTCTATTCATTCTGTTTATCACCTATATTCTGGCACTGGTCACAGGCTTGCTGTCTTTTGTTTATTTCAGGGACATCATGCCCATCTATTACGCGATGTTTGCAGCAAATGCCCTTGCCACGGCAATGACCTGGCTATCCGGCGTAATATTTAAGAGTGCATCCATCTATGATCCCTATTGGTCTGTACAAACCCCGGCAATCATGATTTCACTCTTGATCATGTCTGGCACATGCACACCGGGTACACTGATATTTCTGGCGTTTGTGCTCTTTTGGGCAATTCGGCTGACTGCAAATTTCATAGCCGGATTTCACGATATATCCTATGTCGACTGGCGCTATAAGATGCTAAAAGAAAAGACAGGCTCTTTATTTCAAATTGTCAATCTGTTGGGAATCTGCATATTTCCAACGACCGTCGTCTATATTGCATCTCTGCCGGCATTTGCCTATATTCTCGAAAACCGTGATTTCAGTCTGCTGAATGTCATTGGCCTTACTGTGATGTTTACAGGTACAATGCTGGAATTGGTTGCTGATAAGCAAATGAAAAAATTCATCAAAACGCGCCAGGATCGCTCGCAGATCATTCGCTCCGGTCTTTGGAAATATTCTCGCCATCCCAACTATCTAGGAGAAATTCTTTTTTGGTACGGAGTGGCACTCGTTTATATTCTTCCTGACTTGAATCAGCTGCCCTACCTTGCCGGGGCTGTCATCAATCACCTTATGTTCTTGTTTATATCTGTGCCACTTGCAGAAAAAAATATGCAAAAATACAAAGCTAACTTTGAACAATATAAAAAAGAAGTCCGCATGTTCCTGCCGATTAAAAAGGCTGGCTGAATGACTATGTAAAGCTCATAAAATCACACCATCATCCAATGTTCAAACTTGCAAGCATCTCAATGATAGTAT
>JAGACY010000006.1 GCA_017613855.1 Pseudomonadota bacterium | reverse complement strand
GGTTTATGCCAGATTTTGTCATGAATATTCTCCCCATTGGTATCATCATTGCCGTCATCGCGCTCGTGGTATGGCGTCTGCCTAAGGTGGAAATTCAACATACCCCCGAGTTTGTTCGACGACGCAATCTTAACTGGATCTTTCTTGGTCTGACCTACGCTTTTTTATATTTTGGACGATACAATCTCGCCGTTGCAAGAACAGTCCTCGATACCGAAGGAATTTTAACCAACGAGATTTACGGCCAGATTTATTCCATCGGATCTATCGTTTACGGATGCAGTGTCGTATTGAATGCACCGTTGTGCGACAAGTTCGGTGGCCGCAAGACCCTGATGATTGGCGCCATTGGCGCTGCTATTGCAAATCTCTTCATGGCCTTGTATCTGTTCAATTATGAAGGACTTAAAGATACACTCAGCATTACCGCTGCATTTATCCCGCTTTACGCACTCAATATGTATTTCCAGAGCTTTGGCGCAATTTCGATTGTCAAAGTCAATTCTGCCTGGTTCCATGTCCGCGAACGCGGCATGATTGGCGGCATCTTTGGTGCACTCATCTCACTCGGTCTCTATTTCGCATACGACTGGAACGGCTTAATCGTCAGAAACCTGAGTGTTCCATTTGCTTTCTTAATTCCGTCCATGGTTTTGTTCGTCATGTTCCTCGTGACGATCTTTATCATTCGGGATTCACCCAAAAAAGCAGGCTTCGAAGATTTCAATACCGGCGATGCCACGAGCGGCGATACCGGCCCACAGCTTTCTGTCTTTCAGGTCTTTAAGAAGATTATTACCAATCCCATTATTCTGACGATCGCATGTATCGAATTCTGCTCCGGTTATATTCGTGATGGCATCATGCAGTGGGGACAGACGGCCGGCAAAGTTATCGAGGGGCATCAAACTGATTTCATCTTTAATAACTGGGGAATGGTGAGCTGTTGTGCCGGTATTCTGGCGGGCATGCTCGCCGGAATTATCTCGGACTACGTGTTCAAGTCACGTCGTGGCCCGGTGGCGACCATTCTGTACAGCGGGCTGCTCGTTTTCTGTGTGGTGCTCTTTTACGTGCTCGACAATGTGCTCTTCGGCGTCACATTCGCGTGTATGTGTTTGTGTGTTATCGGTGTGCACGGCATGCTCTCGGGAACGGCTTCGATGGATTTCGGCGGCAGCAAAAATGCCGGCATGGCAACCGGCATTATCGATGGTTTTGCTTATTTAGGGTCGGCTGCATCTGCGTACATGCTTGGCAGAAACCTGCCCAGCGTAGCCAGAGATGGGGTCGAGTTCGCTTCGAATCCGGATAATTGGATCATTTGGCCAGAATTGCTGTTGCCGGCAATTGTTGTGGGTTTAATCCTCTGCACTCGTATCTGGAATGCCAAAGTTCAGCCTAAGAAAAAAGAGGCAGAACCGCAGGTCGATGAAAAGGTTGAAGCTGCCGAAATGCCTGAAGAAAACGAGGCAGAAGTCGAAAAGCCAGAGGAAGAAGAAAAGCCTGAAAAAACTGAAGAAGACAAAGCAAAAGATGAGAAAGATGAAAAGGATGATGGGAAGCTGAAGGACGATGTCGAAACGCTCTCTCCGGAAGAACTTGAGGAATTATACAAAGATCTGAAGAAGTAATCCTTCATCCATATCCCCACTTCGGTGGGGATTTTTTTTGGCTGCGTTTAACCATCATGGATTGACTTTATTTTCAAGGTTTTGCTTTTCTTTGTCGAGCTTTGAGTGGAGAATCTTTTCTCTAAGCTCCAAGCTCTAAGGTCCAAGCCAGGATGGCAATCTTTCGAGAGCAAAATATCCACGCTCGTTAAACAGAGCCATAAAATTTCTACGTTCGTCAAACAGAGCCTTTTTTTTGCACGGCTTGACTGCCAAAAACTCATTGACATCCTGTCGAAAGACGCGTAAAAGGCCGCTCGTTCAGCGTGAATGCTGAAACGGGGCGTAGCGCAGCCTGGTAGCGCGTCTGCTTCGGGAGCAGAAGGCCGGAGGTTCAAATCCTCTCGTCCCGATGAAAAAGGCACGAAATTTCGTGCCTTTTTTTTTTATTGTTATAACATCCCCTTAGTTTGTTCCGTTTCTTACGGTAGGATGTTATTCAATGGCAACACAAGACGAACTGATTCAATTACTAAACAGTGATCCTGAGAATTTTGGGGCGCTGCATGATTTGGCATTGCAGTTTTATCAGGATGCCAATTATGCCGGAAGCTTTGCAATGGCCGAGCGTGCAATTGCAAGCTATGAGAAGGAAGAACATGCAGATCAGTCGTATCAGCCGCCTTATTTTGATATCAAACGGTTGCATGCAAAACTTCAAAAAAATCATCTCGATCAGATCTTAGGGCCTGCTTTTTATTTGCTCGATTCGCAATGGCTGCCTGTCTTTAAGCTGGGGCGTCCAAGGGAATTGGCCTGGATCGTGAATTCCGGCAATTTGAAACACATTGCCCCCGCACTTAACTGTGTTCAACTGCGTCGACTCAGATTTTTAAGCATAATATTTGAAGATAGTGTTGAAGAGGCATTGGCTCAGTTTAATGGCGTTTCGATGTCAATGCTCCGTGCGATCAATTTCAATTTTCTGAAAATGCCCAAGATGAGAGATTTTCAGGATTTTTGTGCCAATTGTCGAAGCGAACTGAGCAGTATTATCAATATGAGCCTTCGCATGCCAAGAATTGACAATCAGATTGCTATGCTGGCCCGAAATGCTTTTCATGCACTCGAATCATTGTCGCTCACTTCATTGGATCGCAGTGGCATGACTGCAGAGTTTTGTGAAAGCCTGGCAGATGATCCGCTTTCGAATCACATAATGCGTCTGGGATTGGTGGGCACATCCATCGGCAATGAGGGACTATTTGCGATCATTTCGAGTGAAAATTTTGCTTCACTTCAGGCACTCGATTTACATGATGGCATTTTGAACAATGGTGCTGCCAAAGTCCTTGCCGCTGCGCGAAATTTGCCCCATCTGAGGACGATCGACCTGCGCTTCAATATGATTGACCCTGCCGGTCTGGAAATACTGAAAAAAGCTTCCATGGAGTGCATTACAGAAGGTCAGCATACACGTCCCAAAGGCAGAATATAAAGTTTGGGCGTATCCGTCAGGATAGCCCAAACCACGGGCTGTATGGCGGCCATCGGCCGGCATAAGCCCGAAATGCCGTCCGTATGGCACACAGGACGGCAGCACATTTAACCTTCTCCGTCATCCACGTGCAGATCGTCCACTTTGACGCCAAGCATCATCCGTTTATTAATCAGTAAGTGTCCTTCACCTTCATCCATGTGAAGATCATTCATCGTGGGAACGCTCGACACATCTTTGAGGGAGACACCGTCTTCTCGAAGGATATTGGCGTTGCTGTCGGACCAGATTTGCTCCTGAGCTGCGATGAGTTGCTCCACGAGCGCCTGCAGTTTGGGGTGCCTTTGGACGCGCGGGGTCGATTCGTCAAAGAGTTTCATGACTTCTTTGATGGCAATGGCATCGAGCGGCTTGGCTAAAATGTATGTGTTGGCGAAGTCATTTTCCATGCGTTTGACGACGTTGATTTGTCCGAGACGCGCCAGAATGGCCTGGATTGCCTGTGTGGGATAAACGCATTCCACGGCAAGTGCATCGGCGGTCGGCGGCTCTTTGCCGGCGCATAGATTGCGCACGAGTGCGGACAATACTTCAAGGGCTGCGTATGAACCGATAAATACCCATTCGGCACCGTTGGGATTGCTGTCGTAGCACCAGCGCAGGCTCAGGCTTCGCATGTTTTGCAGGCAGTAACTGGCTTCGACGCCGAAATAAATGATGCTCCAAATAAAGTACAACCACAACAGTGTCATGGGGATAATACCGAGTGCACCATACAGGATGCTGTAACTCGACTTGAAGGCTATCGACATGTAAATGCCGAATCCCCATTTGGCAATCTGAAGACAGATGGCTGCTATCACAGCCGGGATAAAGGCAAATTTGATGCGAACCCGCGTATTGGGAAGAAACTTAAACAGAATAAAGGAAGCGAGAAAAATAATGACGGTATCCTGGAACAGCTGCCATGTCGAATCTTCCTTGATCATGTTGGGGAGAAGTTCGGTCGCCTGAAACATCGAAAAGGAAACGAGCAGCGGCCCGAGTGTGACTACGGCGTAAAAGAGCAGGATCCTGAGGTAAAATGCGCGCGGTTTGACGACATGCCAGATGTCGTTGATACAGTCTTCGATGTGCACAAACAGCATGACGCTGGTCACGACGAGGGCGATGACACCGATGGGGCCGAGGCCGAGGTCGAGGGTGCGTTCAAAGCTTTGGGAAAGGAAGTTGGCGATGACATCACCGGCAACAGGCGCTACGAACTGGTTGATTCGGGTGATGATTTCTGTGACGTTGGCTTCCTTGTTAAAGGTAATAATCAAGCTGCCGCCGACGACCATAAATGGAATCAAAGCGAGCATGGTCGTGTAGGTGGTACTGGCAACACGGGTAAACAGGCGTAAATTCTGGATTTCTCCATAAAAGACGGAGATAAACGAAGTCAGCGCGTAAAAAATGCGCTTGTACCAGACTTCGTTCTCCATACCTGTTAAAAAGTATTGCTTCTGGTTTTGCCTGATTTGATCGATGAATTGTTTAAAATTGGGCATTTCCCTGTACTTGCTGAATCGGTAAAATTGGGGTAAATGGACTCGGCATTGATGCAAAAAGGGAGGTAATCAATGAGCAAGGATGAAACTCAGGCAAGCACAACCGTTCAACATAATGAAGAAGAAGAGCGTATTGCAGCGCTTTCGCGTCGTTTGCGACATATCGGCTTTGCTATTTTTGGAGGCCTTGCACTGGTAACGGCGCTGTTTTTAGCTTACTGTGTCATCACAAGCATGAATGAAAATCTTGTTTTTGATCCCTTTACGGGCGAGCGTGTATCCGAAGAATAACGAAGGCGTTGGCCCTTTTCGGTCCCCCCGCAACACCCCAATCGTGCTTGATTCTGAAATATCAAATGGTGTGTGTGCATCCATGCACGGCGCACTGATTGGGGCAGAGTCTGTTTTGGATTAGAATTGCATTGAATTGGCGACGTTCTTACACCAGTTTAATGGCAAATGATTGTCATTGGAGTCTTTGGTGCAGGAAATAATGTAGGTACTGCTGCGGCGCGAAAGAATAATCTGTTCCATCTCGACTTCGTGGGAATCAACCCTGAAATGGATCTTGAAAATGAAACCATTCTCAGAATTGACGGCATCCTTGGTGGCGTCGACAATGTTGAAATCCTGCGCAAATCCTACAACATCCGGTACATTCTGAAGAAGGCTTTGTTTGTAGGCCTCGACCATTTCCGGTGATTGATCCGAAATGCTCATGTTGAGCACAAGTATGGACACGGAAGGATAAAACTCGGGAACTTTGGCTTTATCTTCATACGGAGGCTCAATATCTTCCGGTGCTGCATCTTTGTTCAATTCGGCACGTTTTCTGTCGGCTTCCAGAGACGTGTCAGTCTTGGTAAAGCGAGGAAAGAAAACAACATCAAATCGATCAATCCCTTCAATGGCAATGTTTTGGGGAATGTGATTCTTCATGGCCACGGCGTTGGATGCATCTACCCTGTCCCAAATGGCATTGTGACCATCCCAGGTCGAAGGAGGCTTGACGGTATAGCCCAAATTGCTGGTATAGACTGTACCATCATACGAACCTGCCCATGCCAGTGCTGGAAACAGTAAAACAAATAAAACCAAGGCGAAGTGTTTCATCATCCTTTTGCGCCTCCAAATACAAAAAAAGACAACATCCTCAAGTGAATGTTGTCTCATATTTCCGTGAAATAATCAACGAAGACGTTTATTGTCCCATTATGCCTGGGAGGCATTCAAAAGACGGGTCAAACGGCTGATTTTTCTGCTGGCGCGCTTTGCAGGAATAATACCTTTGCTTGCAGCTTTGCTGAGCATGGCAATGGTTGCATTGAGGGATGCTTCGAGTCCTTCATCCTTCTTGGCAACGGCTTCGCGGAATGCGCGGACTGTGTGTTTTACTTTGGAACGACCGGCACGGTTACGCTCAGTGCGAACCTGGGTCTGACGAATGCGTTTCAGGGCTGATTTATGATGAGCCACTTTTTTCTCCTCCAGGAAAATCCAGTAGATAGATGTACCGATATGGCATCAAACTGCGATGCCCACTCAACGGACGCGGGCTCATAGCACTAATGCATAACACTGTCAAGATTTATTCTACAAATTCCTCATGATCGCCGCCATCGCCTGGGGAGTCGGGAAAAGCATGGCAAAAGCCTGGGTCTGCGCAAAGAGACGCATCCATGCTGTGAGGTGATCCGAGGCATGTTCCATGTCCTGAACGGCAGCCAGTCCGCCGAGAGCAAGTGCAAATGTCCCCAGCGAAACAGCCGGGAATCGCGAAGTCTCCCTCAAAAAAACAGCTTCAAACAAAGAAAATCTCAGGTACTTGCCAAATCTGGAGTCGGGCTCGAGGCCGTCAAAATGGGTTATCGGCTTCTCCAGCAGACTACACAAATCCCGGCAATGTCTGGCATGGACCGTCGTCCCTAGCTTTTCGGCTTCTGAACGCAGGGGAATCGCCAATGCTTTAAACGCATGCTGGACATCCTGGACAAAGGGTTTCGGCAGATGCGTCTGTTTGGAAGGCATGCCGCCATGAGCTAACGAAGCCAATAACCCTGCATACGGCATGTCACTCTGAAGCCACGATAAAATCTGACTTTCCTGAATACGCGCCTGCAATGCTTCGTCTTCGTCGGGAATGCGGATGACCGGTCGAAAGGCGGCATTCTCTAAAAGATCACGTACCCAGTCTGCCGTCGAATCATCCGTCCGGATGCGGGATAAATCCTCTGGCTTGGCTGGCTCTAAATGGCAGACGCGCATATTGGCATAACAATAAGGCTTAATGCCAAGGCGAATTTCCGATTCGGTCTGTATGGCTATCACCGGGAAACGCCGGCATGCTGCTGGTTTTTGCATGGCACCGAGCTTGCCGTGAATCTTACAAAGATTGTCATCCCCCAAAAAGAAACAGCGTTTCCCCGGGAAATTCAAAAAATAAAGGCAGGTGCCATCGGGCTTGAGGCCTTTCATGATGGGATTGACGTCTTTGGGGACGTCGCCCTGTTCTCCCAATGTCGAATGCGCATTCAGGATGTTTTGGTGTTCCGCATCCGTGAGCGGCCCCACAAGCTGCGCAAGACACGAACAGCCGCACATCTCGCAGGTATGGTCAATCGGGTAGGGCATGTTGATGCGCGGAGTGGTCACTTCTTTTTCGACCATTCCCAGGTGCTCAAGTTCATCCAGATCGGTTTGAACTGTGCGTACCGGCTGGCCTGTCATCATGACCAGACCCGTTTGGATTTCATCGACCGATGAGTCTGGAAAACGGCATAAAAAGTCAATAATATGCACTTTTACGGGCGTCAGATTGGCCGGATTCCCCTGATGTTTGACGATTTGTGTACCATTGGTAGAAGTCTCGAAGGTGACTGATTGGGAACTGCGGTAGTAAATCATAGTTTCTTTTTGCCAGAAGGAATGAACAATGCTCAATAATGGATTACGGTGGGATTGGTGCAGAAAACTCGAAAAATGCCTCGGTATTCCGCCTTTAAATTATCTGTTTTGGCCCACAAAAATCAAAGAATTTCAAGCAGCTTTTGCACTTAAGCCTACAGGCTTTATCGATGCGCCTACCCGCCTGAAACTCGCCGATTATTATCGCTTGCTGGACGTGGAACTCGTCGGCATGCATCTTACACCCAGATGTCTGATCCATTCCGATCAAACCGATCAGAATATTGCATATCAAATCGAAAATATGCTCGTTTCACAGGATGCATACATCCCAGATATCGACTATGCCCCCACAATTCTGGCCATTCGTGGAGTCGAACAACATCAAAGAGGTTGGTGTCAAACTGCGAGTGCTATGAATTTCGCTTCCGAACCTTATGGAAACCGTACACATTTTAGTGCGAATAAGGATAACTATAATGATGCATTGTTCGCAATTTATTGGCGGGAAAATGGCAATGCATGCGCACGTCTCTTTATGGGATGTGTCAATCCAAATCATATCTGGCCACATGGAACGGCACATCTCGCCCATGGAACATACCTTTATCGCATCGGGAAACATCGCACGCGGGAACAGGATCATATCGATGCCGTACTCGAAATGATTAAAACCCAGACATGGCCTTCAGAATGGCTTTTGGAACGTACCGAGGATTCGGTTCAGTACGTTGCGCTTGAAAGCGTTTCCCAAATTGAAGTCATACGCAGCCATGGAGATTGTCTGGATATTTCTCCCGAGGATGTCGAGCATTCCATGTTCGCGATTGCTTCCCGTGCCCCAAATTATGTCGATGCACAGCGCATCAAAATAAACATCCATTCCTGTGCCGTCGACCATGCCTCCTCATTGGGATGCCAGAACATCCTTCCCAATGATTATGCTGATTTTATGGGAGTATTGATGCGCCTGCAAAAAATACAGCGCCAAAAATACGGACTCGAACTCGATATTCCCTACTGCCTTGCAGATGCATCTATGATCGATTAACAGGAATTGATGTCGAAGCAATGTAATAGACTAAAATAATAAAGGCAAATTATATTTATGTCGCTTGTGCACAACAGTCTAATTTGAATTCTGTTTTATTTGGTAAAATTGAATATCTTTGAAAATGATTTAATAATATTTTGACAAGCTCGAATTAATTGTAGCTGTGTATTATATGTCGTGAATTAAAAAAAAAGACTGCTGCGCATATTGTTTGAATTGTGCGAGGAGTCAAAATATTTGCCGCTGGAATCGAAACCATATTAATTGTTTCGTTACAAAAACCGATTGCTCAAAATAGACAAGAATGGAATAATATTGAAATTGTAGCATGAGACACGAAGCGTTCGAATCGCAATTGTGTAACAATTGCTGCAGTTTGACAATTAACTGATGTTTCAAACATGGAGGCTGGCATGATGCGTAAGTTTTTCTTGATCTCGTTGTTTGCAACAATTGGTATGGTAAATGGCTGTGGATATGGTGATGGAACTGATATCGATGCCAAGAAGACAGAAGTAGGTGATGATGGGCCGCTTCCTCAACTCGCAGCATCCTGCACGAGTAATGCCGATTGCAAAATCGGGGCAAGTATCGTGGGGGACTGCGTAGCCGGTGTCTGCCGAAGATTCTGCGTCAAATACAGCGATTGTGAAAAAGATACAATTTGTGAGGCAGGCGTTTGTCAGCCCGTGGTCGATTGTCCTGCCGTGACACTTGAAGATAGTTCAAAGGCGGCTGAGTACAAAAATCGCAAATGTGTCAAAGTATTTAAGGTCTCACCAACGCTGGGGTGGGCGAATCTGCTCAAGTCTGATTTGTCTTTTCACAAAGAAAATACTGAATTGTTTGGAGAAACTTCAGATTTTACCTCCTCCAATTATACATTCGAACTGCACAATGATTCGATTAAAAATGGTCTCAATTTCTCGCTGATGACCTACCTTGCAATTAATTATTTAAAGCTGGTGTTAAGTACGGCAACAATGGCAGCTCAATGCGTAAAGCCACAGTGGACAGCTAGTGCAACTGGTGAATATGATGTGAATGGCACCTATCAGGATCTTCCCAGTGAAGTCATTTATAGTTCTCCTTATGTTTACCAGATTGCCGATACTCCCATTACGGATCAGTCTGTGTTGGCTATGTGTGCGCAAGCTACATACAATCAGAACCAGGATATGGTTGCCTACCATAATTATCTGATTGATCCTGCAAAATCGCCATTTCTGGACGATGCAATACAATCCATCGCTCCGATGATTCCGCAATTTGCTGCACAATTTAATATGGAAGAAGAAGAAATTGCGGCGATTTTGAATAATAAAGATAATTATAAAGCGGAAAACTACGGAATAACAGCGGATGATTCAACTGTGGTTGCTCAGTTAAAGAAAATTTTGGGTACAGCTGTCATGGGAGCCATCCACCAATTTCCATTCAATGCTTATAAAAAAATGATAATGGAAAAGCCTTCCTGTACTATGACAAAAAATATGATACAACTGCTGAACAGCTTATCCGAGGTTATCACGCAGATTGGTCTAGCCACTAGCGATTCGTCGAGTACATTTGAAGGTGCAAGTGCAATCTATAAGTGGTTGGCCAGCGATTTGGTCGAGTCTACGATCCTGCAGACAGATTTTGAAAAGGACGGAATACCAAGTGCTGAGTTGTTTGATTTTGGCAAGGCTCATCACGAGAAAGATAAAGATGGAAATGAACATGATTATTACAGACTAGGTGTATTTCCTGTGGTTCAATGTGATGCTCAGACCTGGCGAAGTAATGTCATCGCCAATGAAATCATCAGAAAGAATTATCAAATTCAGGGAATTAAAAAAGATTACCACCTGGATAAAGGGTATAGAGAGTTCTGCAGTGAACTTGATGTCGGCACCACGCCGATCTCTAATATCAGTTCGCCTGGATATGGCGGCGGTTCGGCGACAATTGTCAAAGAAACATTTAATGGGGTGGAATATGGCTATGATTCTAAAAAGTCCAATGCTGCCAATGTGAGCATGTTTGAAGATAATGTCAAACGCTCGATGTTAAGCACTTGTGTTTACATGATGAATGGAACCTATCGTTCCGGATTGATGAAGGCAATGGCACATTCTCAGGATCTCAAATTAAATCAGTGCGGTAATCATGAGTATCTCAAAGAAGCTATGGTCGATACCGATAAAATGCCTCTGGCCTATAAAGATTTATTCGATTTATTCGAAGACTTTCAAAAGGCACTGGCGAAAATTTCAGCCGGATCTTCCTCATCCATCGGTGAGTTGTTGAATGCAAATGCCTTGTATTCAAAAGTCGCGGATCCAAGTCGTCTCTGGCTGGCTGGCGAAAACCTGTTCCCACTCGTGATCAATAATTCCACTGGAGAATTTACAAGCAATGATTTGCTCATGGATATTGTATTCGAACCCGTACAGGCAATGTTTGAGGTTACGACAAACAGCCAAAAACCGTTGACTCAGGACGTTAAAATCTATGGCTATCAGGAATCTGATGTAGATTCGCTGAGTGGGGGTGAATATGCGCTAAAATCGAATGTCGACAATCCGTATATATCTTCATTTACTTATAAAAATGAAACCGGCGATTCTCATGGCACTCTTTTGTACCATCGCGATGGAGACGGCTGCCCCGACGGTAAATGTACTTTGTATTGGTTCGGGCAGAAGGCTGAGAATAGCGGGGATGGTATGATTTGTGGCGGTGTAAGCATGGTCTTGAAGCATATCGACGGCTACATCATGTTGGATAACGATAAAGACTTCAAGAATATCGGAACCAGAGGGGTCGCTTCCTACTCTGAGTGATTTTCTTCGCATCATTAACATAATAATTTCAGCATAGAGGATCCCGATATGAATAAAACTTTTACTGCACTTTTGAGTTGTCTTTTGACCTTGGCTTTTTCTTCACAGGCTGTTGCTGACTGCAGCGAAATGGAAGGTGATGAATGGGATGTGCTGATTCAGGAAATGGCCACTGCTTATGAACAGGATCAGCTTGAAGAAGCACTGACTGCTGCAAAACGACTTACTCTAATTTGTAATCGTTCTCCTGTCGTCAATTTTACCATGAGCGAAATCTATCGAAAAATGGGGAATGAACAGGAAAGCTATAATTCTGTTAAACGTGCAACGGAATATATGCTCGACTATCCGGTTCCTCAGGCGTTGACAGAAAAAATTTGGATGCGGCGCGCTGAATTCGATCTTCCTTATAAAAAGCAACTTGAAGATTTGCAAAACCAGTTAAACACTAATACTGGTGAATTCGGAAGCCGCCTCAAACAAGCTGATGAGGAACTTGCCAAGCTGACCAATGAGCGCGATGAACTTCAGGAACGAAATCAGCAACTGTTGGAATCACAGATGAAAATGCTGCAGATGACCAAGTGGATCGGCGCTGGCACTGCAATTGGCGGAACAGTAATCGCTGCGGTTGGCGCGGGAATCATGGGGGCATACTATTCAAAAGCCCATGACAAATATGGCGAGAATTGGAACGACTTTGACAAAAAAGACGCCATGGTTCACGGGGGAATTGCAATGCTCACCACGGGGATCGGACTTGGAGTGGCTGGGTCTGCTGTCGCAATCTTCGCGTACATCAAGTCGCTACGGCTTGAGTCTGCAAATGCAGAAAGCTTTAATAATGGGAACAGCTCCGAGAACCTGGCTAATGGCATCGATTATGATTTCCGGGTTTCTCCAGGTTCAATCGTCTTCAATTTGACATTCTAACTGGGAACACCACGATTACCAAGGTTCTCCGCATACGCAATGTCCTGCTGGATTCTCACCGGGACATTGCGTATGTATTATTCATGCTGCTCAAATCAGATTGGAAGGAATGCTTTTCCTGGTCTTCTTGAGTTTTTCCTTCTTCGCATCAACCGGGATCTCGGATGTTGGGGGGGGCTCTGGTGCTGCTTTGAGCGTACTTTTGGCTCTGACTGCTCTGGGAGCGGGAGGACGTGGCAAAGCTGGATTGGGCCGAGTCTTCGGCAAGGCTGCAGAGGGCTCATCAAATGTCGGCTGCACGGCTGCAATGACCTGTTCCTCATGAATGTCCGGAGCTATTTCTGGTGCATCTGCACTATTTGAATCTGGAGCGTGTAGGATGGCGTCTGAGTCTGCACCTGATGCTTCAGTGGGAATGACCGCTGCCTGTTCCAAATGCTCATTAACTTCAGATTCGGTTTCCACGGATGATGGATGATCCGCAGGAATCATCGGAATTGTATTTACAACTGCCTGCTCTAAGGCTGGGGCTGAGGGGCTTGGACGCGTTACAAAGAGGGTCACGGCTACCGTGATTCCAATGACAAACAAACATGCTGCTGCAATAGCGATGAGTTTGCGTTTTGATGGCTTTTCCGTGTAAATATCATTTCTGATACTGTTCATATAAGCACGGGCACACGAATCACGCTGAGATTCTGCCTCCGGAAGGGCTGCTCTCAGCGCTTCACACATCTCCTGGGCCGATTGATACCGTTGGTCAGGGCTTTTGGCACAGCTCTTTTGAATGACTTTGGCAAAACATTTAGGGATAAATACAGGAATGGAAATCTCCTGATGCGTTTGCTTGAAACCGATTTCTATAACGGTAAAACCTGTAACGGCAACTTTCCCTGTCAGGCATTCATACAGCACAAGCCCTACGGAATATAAATCACTCGCAACTGACGCTGGCGTTAAACCTGAAAATAATTCCGGTGCCATATAGGAAGGAGTGCCACGTATCGTACCCGTCTTCGTGATCCGATCTGTGTCTCCAACTTCAGTCATGGAAGCAATACCAAAATCTATCAGATGTATCGAAGGGTGGGTGTCGTCACCCGTAATAAGAATATTGCCTGGCTTAATATCACGGTGAATAATCCCGCTCGCATGGGCTGTAGAAAGTGCGTCCAGCAATTGACAGATAATATCGACACTGTAATCAAAAGGTAAGGCTCCAAATTCCTTAAGGTATTTATGAAGCGATTTACCTTCGATAAACTCAAGCACGATACATGGTGAATTCTTATATACACCATAATCCAGACAATCTGCAATGTGAGGATTGTGCAGGGTTACCATGAGAAGGGCTTCACGGCAGAAACGCTGGCGGGCTATTATCGCCTCATCGTGATCAAGCGTTTCCGGAAGTGACAGCACTTTGATGGCAACGTGCCTTGCATCACTTAGACGTGTTGCATCGTAAACTATCGAACAACCACCTGAACCAAGTTTGCTGTTTACACGGTAGTTCTGTGAAATCTCGCGCTCTGAAAATTCTGTGACGTCCATTTCTGCAACCTCGTGTAAGAAAAAACATGTTTACATTAAAGGAATGTCAATTGCTTGATTTTCAACGAACGTACATGAAGATTTACTGAATTTTTTTAGCTCTGAACTCACATGATTTGTAATACAACATGAGAATGTATCCAAAACGATACAAATTAAATTTAAGATAGCTGAAATAGCTTCACTGTCAAGTTAATTTCTGCTTCAAAAATATATTGCTTCCTTGGGATTTTTATTAGCTTTTATCGTAAAGCTTTGAATAAAAAATAAGTACAACGAAATACTATTTTTTTACCTTAAAATGAGGCTTGAATAAGACACTTACGGATGAATTGTTAATTTGTGTGTGCCTAATTGTAACAGTGTGGTTGAATGTAGGCGTAGAGTGTGCTAGGTAATACACAGAGGCGTTCTGTCTCATTCGTTATTCACTATTCACTATTCACTACAGATCCTCAATTTTCCCACATTTCATCCGTGGGTTACGCCCTTCGGGCTCACTCACGGCTATTCGCTACGAATGATACGCCCCTTCGGGACGTGACAATGATTGGAGAATGTCATTCATTGCTAACTGATAACTGCTATTATCCCACTGAATACATAAGAGTGAATCACGAATAACAAACTTCAACGCCCAAAGCCCATTTACATTTAACCCAAAAAGCTTTTCTTTCTGGAGGGGGGTGGGGGAACTTCTTTCTTTTGGCACAAAAGAAAGAAGTTCCCTCACAAAAAGGAAAAATCATGTCACTCAGAGAATCCGTCGAAGCGTATCGGCTCAATGCCGATAGACGCCGGGTATTTCAAAATCTTCAACCCTTGGTTAAGGAAGAACACGAGCGCATCATGCTCGCCGATTTCCTCCATAAAATGCCATGGAACTACGTGCGCGAAGTTCCGCAGGATGTCATTGCCACGCATTGGAAAATCCTGAGGAACCAGGCGGATTATACCGCTTTGCAAGAGGATGAGGCATTCACGTTCCATCATCATGAGTGCGAATCCTGGATCGGTAAAATCAGCCTCAATTCGCTCGCGACGACCCTCAGGGCGCTTGCAAAACACGAATTTTCGCCATTGCAGCGCGTCTTTGTTCACGATGATGGCAATTTCGCGATTGCAATTGCCTATCACAGCGATCAGACGCAAAAAAAGGGTTATCCGCTCGATCCGCCTGCATGGGGCGGCACGCTCAAACGCACGACACTCAACAATCGCAAGCAATCCTCGAGCATTTCTTTCGATACCGTCGTCATGGAGAATTCGACCCTCTTCCGCATTGAGGTCCTCAATTCCCCGCAGACGACCGTCCTGCGCAAGATTTGCGAAATCTTGCAGAGACACCAGATCATTCCGGCATCCCTCGATTTGTGGTCGACCTACAATGGATGGACAGGCTCCCGCAAAATCAAGGAACGCCATAATCTCGAAATCGAAGTCCGCGATTCCCTCGAGGATGACATCATCCAGTCGATTAAGGACGACGCTTTCCGTTATCTCGTCGCCCTCCTCAAGGTACATTCGCTCTTTGATATCATTGGCCCGGCTATGATCGGCCCGAGCAGCTCCCATACTGCCGGCGCATGCCGCATTGGCCAGCTTGCCCGAAATATCTTCCTCGCCCTCGAAGATGCCGGTCACTTCAAGAAGATCGAGCAATTCGACATCAAACTCTTTGGTTCCTTCCGCGATACAGGTCCCGGCCACGGTACACACATTGCCTTGGGCGCCGGCCTTAAAGGACTCGCCCCCGATTCGCCGAAACTCAAAACCGAAGGTGCGCTCGAAAAACTTCAGGAATCGGGCATTCCCTGGCGAAAGAAGAGCGAGACGATTGCCTTTGCCGGTTTCCTTGCGGCAACCCCCGAAGAAGATCGAAAATACATTCGTCAGCAGGGCGACTGCATCAACATCGCCGAAGTCCGCGCCCATACTGACAATGGCCTCTTTACAGTCGCCGGTTTTTCGACGGGCGGCGGCATCGTCGAGGTGCGCTTCATTAATAATACACGCCTTCAGCCCAGCATCTCGGGCAAGCGCGATCTCTGGATTCCCGCACCACCGCTTGCCACAAAGCTCACGCTTTCCAATCAGACGCTCAAGTCGGCTGGCGGCAAAATCGCCCGCATCTATCCGCAGCGCCCGCCGCTCGACGAATTCACCCTCGTTTTCAATACATTCGACGAAGCCCTCGAATACGCCAAAGATACCCAAAAATCCTTGCTGACGATGGCCCTCGAAATGGAATCCAAACTTCAGGGCACCGACGAAAAATCCATCGTCAAAAACATGACCGATCTCTGGGAAATCATGAAAGAATCGGTGCACGAGGGACTTAAAAACCAAGAACGCAGCACGATGGGCCTTTCGGGCGGCGATTCGACCAAACTCCTCGAGTATATCAAACGCGTCAATTACGTGTCATTCCATACGCTTGCATCGGTCTATGCGATGGCATCGGCCGAAACCAACGCACAGATGGGCCGCATCGTGGCTTGCCCGACCGCTGGTGCCTGCGGCATCATCCCGGGCGTACTGCTCGCCTGGTACGACGTTCACATTGGTCTCGGCTTTAAACCCGCAGAACTCGAGCTCAAAGTCGTCAATGCCTTGCTTGTCGCCGCTTTTATCGGCATGATCTTCTACGATGACATCCCCACGGCCGGCGCAACCCTCGGCTGTCAGGCCGAAATCGGCATCGGCGCTGCCATGGCGGCGGCCGCCGTCGTCCAATTGCACGACGGTTCCCCCGAAGAAGTCGTCCACGGCGCCATCCTGACCCTCAAAAACTGCATGGGCCTCGTATGCGATCCCGTCGCCGGCCTCGTCGAAGTCCCCTGCATCAAGCGCAATGCGATGTTCTCGAACTTCGCCATCACCGCCGCAGACATGGCCCTGGCCGGCATTCGTTCTCAAATTCCGCCCGATCAGGTCGTACTCGCCGTTAAAGAAGTCGGCGAACACATGCACAGCAATTATCGCGAAACTGCGCACGGCGGCCTGGCCGCCACCCTCAACGGCAAAGACCTTTCTCGTCAGTTCGGTGAGATGTGCCGCGGACTCTTCTGCGGCAGTTGCGGTATGTGCGGTTAATTCATATTATGGAGCGCGCCTATGCGACCTCTCTCTTTCCTCGCCATTCTGGAGAGGGAAGGGGGACAGCCGCAAAGCGGCTGGGGGGGAGGTGAGGTCGCATACGGCTCGCGGCTCCGGCTATCGGCTGCGCCGATACGCCTTCGCAATTGTATGCAACAACTCCTTCCTGGGGTTGCAGGCGTTCCGCCTGCAATATATGAATTGTGTCAGCACGCTGAAGGCGTGCAATATCACAGCCCGGGGTGGAGCGCAAAGCGCGTAACCCCGGGAAATGAGCATTCCTAACCATCAGCACGCTGAAAGTGTGCAACAACGCGTGACTGGAATGTATTCGTCACGCCTGCAACATACGAACTGGGGCTTAAACTAAGGCTATGTTTAACCACCGTGGATATACCGTATTTTATGGTTGTTCAAAGGAAGCCCGTAGGGCTTCACGTTTAGTAGCCCCTATTCAAATTATCCCCGTAGGGGATGCCCTGCGAGCCTCTCCCAATAAACCCATCACTGAATTGGAGGCTTCGCATCGGCAGGTTCAGTCTTCGGGTGCAGAAATCATAAATCCATCTTGGACGCGCTGTTCTTCCCGCAATGCCGCTTTTTTTTTGCGTTCCTCCGAAAGTTTGGATCGAATTCGTGCATTGTTCCCAAGGGAACTATCGGCAAACAAAATGTCCGTTGTATAAAGTGGATCATTGATAGGATAGGGAAATGGCATGCTTACAACATGGTCCCAATCGACATCCTTTGTTTTCTGAATCCAATAAAGAATAGGCAGCGGATCGCCAATATGGAGATATTCTTCCACATTCGTATAGGTGGATATTTTATGGATAATATCTTCTTCGCGAGCATCGTCCGGGGGATTAAACTTGTAACTGATGACAAAATGTGGTTTGCCATGACAGGAAAAATGACATTGGTACTTTGCTTTGTCCGAGCTGTCTAAACTAGAATACAACTCTTCGATGTTTTGGCGATTACATGCAATATATTGAATATCAACAACTGTCGCAATGCTCTTGCGTCCAAATTTCAATATATAACCTAAATCAATATCAACAAATGGTATGCTTTTAATATCATTCTTTAATAAACTGTATAAATCGGCGGGCTCATAAGGATATTTTGAAAAAGCGTTATCCAATATGTGTGTGCGTTCTTTTTTAGTCTTTTTGATATGATAAAAATAAAAAAGAATTATAGCGAAGATGGGAACCAGCAAAACTCCCCAAAATATCCATTTACTAGATGCACCACCTCCCAAACAAGCAATTGTCACGCATGCAATAGGGAAAAGGAACATAGCGAAACCAATAGTCTTTTTAATTGTACTCGATATTGGATGTTGCCTGTCCTCATTATCGAAGACAGGGTTGTCCCAGTATCCAGGCATATGAAGTTGTTTCTCTTTCCAATTGCGATAAGCCTTCGATTGGGAAAAATCGAATTTTTCTTCAGGAACTTTCATGGGGGGATGAGCCATAAAGTCTGCAAATT
>JAGACY010000274.1 GCA_017613855.1 Pseudomonadota bacterium | reverse complement strand
TTTCAAAATACTGAACAAACAGGGTTATCATTAGGATTCAACACATCATTCCCGCATTGCGCATTGCGAATTAGAAAACAATTCCGCATTCCGCATTCCGAATTCCGAATTCCGAATTAAAACCGCCATTCCCATTAGCTTCAGACTCTCCCCCTTAGTTTTGCATCCCAATTACAAATTACAAATTACAAATTAATCAGACTTCACCCTGAGTTTTGCATCCCAATTCCGCATTCCGCATTCCGAATTCCGAATTCCGCATTAGAAAACAATTCCGAATTCCCCGTGCCGTGCATACCCAAATGAATGCCGCGCGTATTGTGCCGCAAGCACAATAGCGCGGCCGCCGGAGCGTATTGGCAAAGCCAATAGCCCGGCAAAAATAAAAATCCATGCCTGCAGGAGAGACTTGTTTTGCACTTATTACCCCATTTGACATATATATACGATTCTGATGCAACCGATGCTGCCCTACTCTGTACAGCAGAATACTGGATTGCCGCATCTTTCCTCATATCCTTGTTTTTGATGCATGACTGCCAACCCCGCTGATACTACTTTTGAAACGATTCACGCGCTTTATGAAGCCGATTTTGAATCCCCTCTGACCGGACAGGCCGGAACACGCACGGAATCCTACTTTCGGGCACTCAATACCAACACATCTGGCCAGAACACCATGCCCGTATGGCTGAATTTTCTCAACTCCGCGCAGCGTACTCGTCAGGTGGCGATTGCAGCCCGCATGCATGCACAATTGACGGATGATCCGGTAGCACCAGACTTTCAGTCCGCGTCCTGGATGACACTCGGCCACTACCTTCGGTTTACCGCGCATGATCATGGTGAGAGCGCCAAATCCTATTTAAAAGCATACAGTGGGCAACTGTGCGATACCGTCTCGGCGGCTTTGGCCATTATCCGATTATGGCGCGATGACCCGCAGTGCACAAACGCCCGGGATGCCCTCTCAACACTCCGGCGAAAGCGAAATTTTCCAACGGTTACGATGGAAGAAGCCAAAGCGAGGTTTGAAACACTGCCGGAAAAAAACAAAGAGGAACGGGCGAATGCTTTGATTGATCTGGCCATCGGGGCTGTCATTGAATGGGGGGATGCAGGCCTGGCATTAACCGTATTGGATTCAGCGACCACGCTTTGCCGTGATGCATCAAGACTGGTTGAAGTCTATGCAGCCATTCTCACGGCTGTCCCCGACAACACCGCCATGATCGACCAGGCGGTGGCGTTCATGATGTCACAAAAAGCATGGGCACAGCTTGAATCCTTCGATTTCGAAATGGAACGGCTCCCCTTTAAGCCATCTTCGACAACTTTGCTCGGGCTATCCATGATGTATAGCCTAAAGCGCACAAACCCAGCGAAATCATCCTATCTGCTCAATCTTTGCGCCATGCTGTATCCGTCGGACTTTAAACAGGCCGTAGAAACACAGGCATGGATTTGCATGTATGCCATCGAAGACGACAACTTCCGTTTTGCACTGTTCGACAGTCTCGAATACCTGAATGATGATGCGCTTTTCGTTGCTGTTTTTTCTCACTTTGAGCGTTTTGCAAGATCACCTCAGCTCAGAATTCATGCCCGCATGCAGCACATCCGATATATCAGCAAAAACAACGGTGATGCGGCAATTGCCATTATACAGCAAGGAATTCGAGAAACGCCAGAGACCATGGCTGCCCAGGTTTATGATGTCCTGCTTTATATTCAGAGCAATTTTGCCTCTGTCAATGAGACAAAACTGTTCGATGCTGCAGAACTGCTTTACGAAAAGACTGCGGCATCCCAGGAATTCAGATCATTTCTGGAACGCTTTATTACACAGATTTCGCCCGATGAAACTGAGCTCAGAGACTTAATAAACCATAAGTGTGATATGCTCAAAGCCATATCTCTGGATAGTCATGAGATTCATTCGATGGCGTCCGATGAAATCTTTGAACGGTGCATGGCAATGCTTAATGAAGACAACAAAGCATCGTGCATGCAGACGTTTTTCAATTGGTACGATCAAAAACGAGATTTTAAAACGGCACTGAATCTGCTGGATGCCATCGATGCATACCTCGACAAGCGAGAACGTACACCTTTTAAAATGCTCACAGCAATGCTCACTGAGCCCACGCAATACCCGACAGACACGACAAGCCGCACTCTGGCGCTCGCACTGGTTTTGGAACCAGAGAATTCCGTCTGGAAAAATGTGCTTGAAAGCATTGATACATATTGGATAATTGTAGTTCAGACTGTCTTGCGGTATTTGTCATATCGATCTCATGAAGGCACTTTGCTGCAAATGGTTTTGAGTAAAATCCTGTGCTCACCGGAGATGTTTTACGAGACTTTACTAAACAATTTTGAAGCATGCATTAGCTTCGATGAACTTTTTGAGCAGGTAACCAACATGTCAGAATCTCATGAACAGCAGCCCCAATTGCTGGAAAAAATGGACGAGACCATCGACAGTTTTTCGGGAAGTACGGCCCAGAAAAATGCGCTCTACATGAAAAAATATGTACTCGCTGAACGCATTAAAGATGATCGCACCAAACTGACCTGTCTCAAAGCAATTCTGATTTCGACACCGGATGATCCTGCGGCTCTGGAAAAACTTCGCTCCATTCAGCCACAAACCTTAAAACCACATTGTCTTATCCTGTATTATCAACTGAAAGTATTAACAGAAAACAATCCACAGATCAGACTCGCAGATCAGCTGGCACTTGCGGCGATGTATACGCAGAATTCCCAGCTCAACAATGCTTTGGAACTTTACCATACAATTATTGATGAAAATCCAACGTGCGTGGAAGCACGCCGCCATCTGCTGGACCTTTTGAAATCACTCGGAAACTGGAAATCAGCAGAAAATGTCTTGCTTTCAACGATTGGAACCGAAACGGATGCCAACACAAAATATGATGCACTAGTGGAATTGGCAGATATTCAATCTGAGCACATGCTCATTCCATCACGGGCCATGCTTACACTCTTTGAGGCCCTCGATACCACGCCCCAAAACATGGCAAATCTGCATCCCAAGCTGTGCAAGCTTTCGGAGCAAATTCACTCTTTTTCACCACTTCTCGACAAATACGAAGAGATCGCAACGCACTCGAAAGATTACGATAATCGCAGAGCAGCGACGATACTTCTGGCCCAGGTTTATGCCAACAACCTCCAGAAACCGGCACTTGCATGCAATGTCATGGATGAATTCTATCGCCGCGGAGGTACAAAAGATCCTGAATTCCTTGGTATTTTCGCTTCTTTCTCAGCAGAAATCCAGGATTGGGACAATTATGTTCTGATTCTCAAGGATATGCTGCCGCTCTTTCCAGACAATTTGGAAAAGAAAGCTGAAATTGCCCTTTCATTGGCCCATGTCTACAACGACAAACTCAATGACTCCGCCAATGCCGGGCTGTATGCACATATTGCTGCTGATGCCTCCCCTACGTCCTCCCAGGACTGGCTCGAAATTGCCGATTTCTATATCAACTGCGAGCCCCCGGAAACTGCCATAGCACCCCTCTATAAAGCTGCTTCGCTCGAACCGGATAATGCACAAAAAGGAAGAATTCTAATCGAAATCTCCAAACTCTGTGCCGAATTGGATCGGCTCAAGGATGCAGCCGAAGCCATGCACCTCGCCGTCCGATACACTGAGGATCTCGATCTCATCACCCCCATCGCAGAATCACTGATTGCACTGTCTACCAAAAATCAAAACAAAGCCATCTTTAACCAGCTGTGCACAG
>JAGACY010000273.1 GCA_017613855.1 Pseudomonadota bacterium | reverse complement strand
TCGCGCGACACCCTTGACCGCCCGCCGCGTAGGCGCAAAAAACTATATTTAAAACCATGTTCACACTGGCTCAACAAAGCCTTGCTAACAGCTAACAGCTAATTGCTTCAATTCCCCCAGATTCCTGCATCCAGTACTTCTCCATACGAGGCGACCGAGTTCAATATATTCATTCATGAGATGTTCAATGCCGTCTGTGCCCTGCCGGTGCCAGGCTGCATAAAATGGCTGAGCAATCGCAGACAAATCCGCTCCCAATGCAAGACATTTTATAATATCCACAGCATTGGCAATTCCGCCCGAAGCAATCAGCGTTTGATGAGACTTCAAAGCACGTGCACAATCCCGTAAGGATTGTTCCAAGGTATACCCCAATTGGTTCAAGGCTTCGATATGAGCAGGATCATAAGGATTCTGGCCAATATTGGCTTCTATCTTAATCCACGATGTTCCACCGAGGCTGGCGGTTTCTATCCCGGCAATCGGCAAAGAAGCCAGTCTTTGCGCACATTTACCGCCAATCCCCGAACCAACTTCCTTAATGATAACGGGCAAATGAAATTTTTCGAGGAATCGGGAAAGGCTGTCCAAAGATATCGAAAAATCTTTATTTCCCCCATCCTGCATATATTCCTGGAGACCATTCAGGTGGATGAACAATCCCCGCGCGCCGAGTCTTTTACAGCCTTCTTCAATCGTATGCGGCGCATATACAGATATTTCGGATGCCCCCAGATTAGCGAACAATGCATTGACATCCCCCGTACCATACGTTTCGAACAATTCAGGATGGTTCAAACAGGCGCGCATCGATCCAAGACACAATGCGATACCGTACTTTTGTGCCAATGCCCGAAGCGCATCATTAAATGCAGTCGCAAAAGAAGTTCCCCCGGTCATGGCACCTATCATCAAAGGAAATTGCAGTTCAATTCCTGCGATCTTTGAGTGGGTGTCGAGCTGCGCATTCGAAACCTCGAAAAGCGCATCATAAGGCAGTCTGACGTTGTCCAGACCAGGCCCTTTGCCGCGCAAATCGAAATTCAGGCTTGCATCCAGATGGGCTTTTTTACGAGCTTCGATAGGAGATGGAGGATTCATATATTGCTAACTGCCAATTGCTCATTGCTAATTATTCACAAGCGCTCTCCCGTCATTCTGCGCGAGTATTTGCGGATGGGAAGATTCCTTAACGAGTATCTGTGAATCGGAAGATTCTTTAACCGGTATCTGTGGATCAGAAGATTCTTTAACTGGTATCTGTGGATCGGAAGATTCTTTAACTGGTATTTGTGGATTGGAAACTTCCTTAAAGCGCGATAAGCGCATTTTATGGCCGATAAATGATATTTCAGCGGGAATGAGGATGAGTGACACGACGAGTGCCGCACCAATCGTCGTAATGGTAAGAATGCCGACGCGCCGAATCGGATCAAAATCAGACACGAGCAATATGGCAAGTCCCGAACAAAGTAGAATATTAGACTGTAAAATCGCACGTCCCGAGCTCTTCATAGCAATCACCAGAGCCTCGTTTACAGTGCGTTCACCGCGGTATTCCTGTCTGAAACGCGAAATAATATGAATGGAATTATCCACGGCGAGTCCAATGCTAATTGTGAACACCAAAACCGAAGTTGTATTGAGATTGAAGTCAAACAATGGCAAAGCAGCCAAAGTCAGACAGATGGGAATGAGATTGGGCAAAATGGCAGTCACACCAGCCCAGAATGAGCGGAATGCAACGAACAGCAGGGCAAAGATAATCAAAAAGGCTGCGACAAGAGAACTAAACAAATCATTCATAAAGTTGTCGAGCCCGAGCGTCGAATTATATCCAATTCCCGTCAATCGATACTGAATGGGTGTATTCTCAAATGCAGGTCCGGCCAGAGCACGAATTGCAGCAATTGTCTTTTTGGAATTTTCGAAACCATCGTCGGGGATGCGCAGACTAATATGAACATTGCTGCCATCCGGAGTCATAAAGCGGTTAAACTGCTCACTTTGCAATTTTTTTGCCGCCATCACAACCAGCCCAAGATGGATCTGCGAAGGCAGCTCATCACCATCAAAGCGCACTTCACCTTCTTCGAGCAAATTGCACACAGAAATAGCGCTCAGCACACCATTCACTTTTTGTATTTCTTTTTGTAATTTACAAAATACTGCCAGATTCTCAGCTTTCATGAAGTAACTATCCTCAGGCCCCCATACATCGACTTCGACGGGAAGCATACCTCCGAGGTTCTCTTCAATAATATGATTGGTTACAGCAATAGGATGATCATCCATAAAAACATCATTTACCTTGCTGTCAAACCGAATATTTGTCACTGCAAATGCAAGGCTGGCAATCAATACAATGACGGACAGCGGCACAATGAGAGCACGTGCATAGATAGTTAGTTTTGCCAAAGCAGACAGGAACCTATCGAGCAAGCGTGAATCTTCATTTTTATCTTTATTCTCATTCGGATCGACTTTGAGCGGAAAGAACGACGCGACCTGCGGCATTAAAAAGATAATGGCGACATAAATCAGCATGACCGCCAAGGCAGTAATACCGCCAAAACCATTGAGGATTTTGGTTTTTGCGATGAGCAGTGAGCCAAAACCAATACTCGTCGTAGATGTCGTCAAAAGAGTCGCCAGTGCAACTCTGAAAACACCATCCGTAATGGCTCTGGTTTCATTTTTTCCTTTTCGCCGTTCATCGAGGATGCGCATGAGTACATAAATGCCATTGGTGACACCTATGACGAGTATGAGCAGAGGCAATGTATTGTTAATCATCGTCACGGGCATATCACAAAGTACCATAATAGCAATAGCCCAGACGATCACACAGCCAATGCAAAGCAATGGCAGAATAGCCTG
>JAGACY010000272.1 GCA_017613855.1 Pseudomonadota bacterium | reverse complement strand
GGCATTGCCGGGTAGCTACGTTCGGATAGAATAACCGCTGAAAGCATCTAAGCGGGAACCCCCCCTCAAGATTAGAACTCCCAACATTAGTAAGAAGACACCTTGTAGACCACGAGGTTGATAGGCAGGCTGTGTACGGATGGTAACATTTTTAGCAGACCTGTACTAATCAGTCGTTCGGCTTAATCACCTCCCCACCCCTTTGGAGCAAAGCCCCGAAGAGGTAAGGGAAACCTTGATGTCCCAATTCCTCAAATTGCTTTCTTCAACAATCTTGCCGGTGATAATAGCGAAGAGGCCACACCCGATCCCATCCCGAACTCGGAAGTTAAGCTCTTTAGCGTCGATGGTACTGCATGGGTGACTATGTGGGAGAGTAGAGAATTGCCGGCTTTTTTCGTTTTTGGTGCGCGTCTGCGTCGTCAGCTGCGTCGCCTTCGTCGGTCACGTACCAAGTACGCTCCCTCCTCAGTCTCCTTGCTTCCTAGCATCCATCTCACCAAAAACGAAAAAAGGGTGGATGTTTTGAAATTGTAAAATTGCAATTCTTTAGGGGAACCAGCTTGTTTCCTTTGGTTTTGCAGATTCATTATGCATTATGCATTATGCATTAAAAGGAGTGAGTATAATGAAACAGTATTTCTCTTATACGGACGAATTAATTCAGGTCCTGGAATCTTTCGCCGGCAATAGCGATCATTTGATTGACATGCCAGCAATCAATATGTTCCCTGAGCTCCTGGCCGTGTTTGAATTCGATCATCGAAATACTGCTGCCTATGCTATTGAGCACGATGGCAAAAGTGAAAACATGCTCTGGGCACACATTCATAAAATACTCAAATTTAAATTAGCCGGTGTCGAAAAACGTGACATGGCGTTATTTCAGCAGCTGGATGCCCTTGATGAATCTCACTTTAATTTGTTATGTGATATATTTCAGACTATCGATAAAGACATGCATCTGGCGGCAGTTTTGCGGGCTGCACTTGTTTTCTCGGACATCTCCAAAGGAGGGAGTTGCGAACGTCGCCAGGAGTGGAAAAAGCATTTTGGGATGGATCTGAGTATTCATAATCAGGCTTCAGCTTTATTATTAAAGAATACCGCACTGCTGAACAGATATATTGAATTCCGTCATTCCGTTATTCTGCAGAATCTGACAATTTTTATGGTAAATGCACATGGCCTGATTGGTCAGTATGTACGCGGCGAAATTACCGGCGAACTCTTTGAACCGGTGATCATTGAAATGAAAAATCTTGCTGCTGAACTGCAGCAATGTATGCAGATGGATAATGAGAATGTCGCGATACACGCAATTGTTCAGCTCTATCTGTTGATGAATATACTCGATACAGCTGCTGTTCGCGAAGGGCTGTTAAATAATGAATTGCTCGATAAATTTATTCATATTGCAGAACTGCTTGAAAATGCTGCATTGAATCATGAGGCCTTTTCGTTCTTCCCTGCAGCATCTGATGTCGATTCATGTAAACAGTATCTTTATGAACGCCTGCTCGCTCTGAGAAATGGTGCCATCCAGAAAGGTGAATCCATTGAGAATGTCAAAAATGCACTCGATCTATTGGATGATACACAAATCGATTGGTTTTATCACTGTATGCGTCAATGTCAGCTTTGGTATTTCGAAGCTGCAACGGGAAGGCTGTCGGCACAAAGTCAGCTCAAATTGTTGATAATGGGATTGTATTTATACAAATCATGCAATTCAGCCAATGACAAAGTTTTTCATGTGGATTTCTTTAATATCGCTAAGATGTTATCGCCTGTATCCGAAAAAATATCCGCTGAAATTGCCAAAAGCCGATCCGGATATCGTGTACGTATCCTCGATGCCATGTTTGATGCCCAGGATATCCATAAAATGATCGATGGTACTGCTGAAATCTACCACAATAAACATATCTTCATGATGCAGGACACACGCGGCGGGGATTCATCGATTTCTTTAAATCTTGTGGGTTCAGAAGAATCCGAGGCGCTCATTACGCTGCTTTCGATCTATGAACGCAAATCGGCTGTCGCATTCCATAGTGCACTTAAGATGCTTTGTGATTTGTATCATTTGCGAAAAGATGATTTCGATCGCCTGTCCAATGAATCGCAATATCTGGTATCGATGAATGCTGCTAAAAATGATAAAGCCAGGATGATGAATTATCTCAAATCCGGCAAAATCGTTGAGGTCGGCCCTGGCGGCGGCGTCGTATTGGATTTGCTCGAAACGCATTTCCCCGATTCAGAAATTATCGGTCTGGATGCCAGCCATCAGGTTGTGGTTGCTTTGGAACAGCGCAAAAAACAATCGCATGCCAAATGGCAGATTATCGAAGGCAACGCCTTCGAATTCTCAAAGTATTTTCCCAAGAATTCATTGGACGATATTGTTTTTTGCAGCATTCTGCATGAAATTTATAGTTATATCGAAGCAGAAGATGGCACGCGTTTTCATATAGAATCTGTGCAAAAGATGCTTCAATCCGCATTCGAAGCGCTTGCACCCGGCGGCCGCATCCTCATTCGCGATGGAATTATGCCGGAACATAAGCCGCAGTATTTGTCTTTTATTGCAGAAGATGCACGCCCATTTTTTGATGCGTTCTGCCGCGAATTTAAAGGCCGTAAAATAGATTTTCAAACTGTCGATGACAATACGGTTCTGTTGGATTCTGCGGATGCCATGGAATTCATGTACACGTATACATGGGGGCCGGAAAGCTTCCCGTACGAAGTTCGCGAGCAGTATGGTGTGATGACTTATTCTGATTATTGTCAGTCGATTTTGTCCTGGCTAGGTGATAAAGCAAGAATTGTCGAATTGCCGGATTCGGAAGCACTTGTGCTGCAGCCGGGTTATGTGACTGCGCTCAAGGATAAAGTTCGGCTTATGGATGTTGCGGGGAATCCTGCACCTTTCCCGCCATCCAATGCAATTATTGTGATTGAAAAATGCAAATGAAATTACGCTTGTGCGGCGTATTTGCTATAGGCAAATAGCCGCACAGACGAGCCGTATACGCAAAGCGCATAGGCGAGTAGCCAAATAAATATATATTATTTGCCTTCGACCAATCGTTTGCCCAATTCAAAGGCTTTTTGCTGATCGATTGGGAAATGTTCTTTGTGATAGCGAGCTTTGTCTTCTTCTTTGAACAGATTGAAAGCATATTTGGAATAATCATTGAATTGATAGGTATTGCAGACAAACAGCTCTTCACAATGGCCAAAAATCTGTCCCATACACAATGAATTTGGACTGAGTATCTCACGATATTGCCAGTCTTTAAGCGCTTCTTCGGGGACATTCATTGTATAGATTAAGGCTGTCCTTTTGCCTTCTTTAAAATAATAATTTGGAACACAGTTTTCGTTCAGTTCGTAGGAACCGGCAGGGAACATCAGCCTTTCCATAAATGAGCGCATCATACCTGTGACGGAGCTGTAGTAGATCGGTGAGCCGAGCACGATGACATCGGCTTCTTTACATTTTTCGAGGATTGGACGGAGCTCATCGCGGATGGCGCAGACGCCTTCAGTTTTGCTGTTTTTGAGTTTGCAGGCAAAACAGCTCTTACAGCCTGTGTAGTTCAAATCATATAAATGAATGAGTTCGGTTTCGGCACCGGCAGCCTGGGCACCTTTCATGGCACTTTCGAGGATTGTATGAGTATTCCAGTTCTTGCGGGGGCTCCCGTTGATAAAAATCGCTTTCATGTCTCTTCTCCTGAAATTTCGGTTCGGCTGGCAAATCTGTTCAGCCGGTCGTGATAGATTATCATAGATAAGAAAATAGTTGTTTGAAAAAAGAACCTGATATTCATGTTACTATTCTGCTCTCTTTTGTCATTCTTTGTCTTATCGTTTCGTCCCGAGATAATGAAAACAGTAATTGGTAATGTGAGTGCTAAGGGACATTGTACTTTGCCAGATGCTTTTGTGTCATAGTTCAAATGTATTCTTTTATCCACTCGATTGGGGTATGTTTTGGCCAAGTTGTAGGCTTCATCGTTATTATCCAATTTTGTTCTTTTATCCATCGAATTGGAGTATGTTTTTACCAGGTTGATGGATTCCTTTTATCCTTATAATGATATGGTTTGGGGCTGTGTGGGTAAGCATATAGCATGAGACGACCGTGCAATTGTCGCTTCTCTGATGATGCAGCAATGATGTAATTGACTATAATTGTAGTTTTTTTAATGAAAAATTGTTTTGGCACACTTGTAGCTATTAGGTCTTTCATGAGCTGTTCATGAATAGTGCACGGCTCTGTTTCATTTGTATTTTTACTTATAAAGGCCGAATTATGAAAACTAAGTTGTTTGCATTATGTTTATTGGGAATATTCACGCTTCAGGCATGCGATGAGAATGATGAGCGGATGGTTGTAGATTCAAAAGGACGTATCTGCAAATCTGACGATGGCCATTGGACAGACTGTCGTCCTGAAACCTATCGCTCCAAGTGCAATAATGGGAAAGCTGTGGTTTGCGGTAATGCTTATACGAATTTCGAAGTATTTGAATTTGATTGCGATTGCAAAATGGTCGATGGCAAAGCAACGTGTGGCGAATGCGAACCTGGTAAACTGGACACATCTATAGAAGGAAAGACCAGAATATGTAATCCGGCAGGTTTATGGGAAATACTTCCATACCCTCTGGAGCATCCGGATGATATGCAGCCATGTGATCCTGCCACATATCGGGCTAAATGCGATGGCAATACTGCGCTTGAATGTAATGAACTGACGGGAAGAATTGCTGCTTCAAAGTGCAACCCTAATATTTATTCTGCCAATACATGTGTAGAAGTTGATGATAAATTAGAAGAAACTGAATATAACCAATATACGCAGCTTTGCGAAAGCACCGTGCATCGTGCCTATTGCTCATATTGCAAACCTGGTGAAGTTGCCGATACCGGAACTGTATGTCTTGATGGCAAAAGCCGAAACGCAGCACCGGTAAAGTGCAGTGAATTCGGCTTTTGGATCGATAAGGAAAGTGGTGATATTCCAAAATATGATGATTGTGATACGGCCTGTTATAAGGGGCAATGTTTGGGAAAACTTGTCCGCTGCACGTCCGATGCAGAGGATGGTCATGTTTGTTACACAGAGGATTCGATGGTCATGAATCGCCTTTACTGCGATATTTATGGGAAATGGTATAATAATGATTCACCTCTGGATATTCAATATTGTGCAAAAGGCTGCAAGGACAACGTTTGTATGATTTGAAATCATTGATTGTATATTGATAATATTATTTGAATATTAATATTTTGTGAGTTCTACTCGCCTATGTGCCGTTGGCACATACGGCTCGTTTGCTCGCGCAGGGACAACCCCATTGGATTGCCCCTGCAGCTCGCCTGCCGGCCTATGCGCACTGCGCATACGGCCTTTTTTTTCGCTCGCCTATGCGCTCGCCATGCGGGACTTGTCTGAGACTACGCCCCTATGGCTGCGCGCATACGGCTCGCGACGATGCGCGATGATATGGGTTGACAAATGTTGGGTAAGTGGTATTTCGTTCACGGGTTGTTGAAACCCGATGTTCACTAATTTAAATCGGAGGAAAGATGGAACAAGCATTTTGTCAGAGCTGCGGAATGCCGCTCAATGATGATATTCTCGGTACGAATGATGATGGCAGCAAAAATCAGGAATACTGTACATATTGTTATAAGGATGGCGCATTTACCGGTGACTTCACGATGGAAGAAATGGTGGAATTCTGTGCTCAGTTTGTAGATGAATTCAATAAAAATACCGGCCAGAATCTCACCAAAGATGCTTATAAAGAAGTGCTTCGCCAGTTTTATCCCAACTTAAAACGCTGGAAACTGCCCGCAGATGAACTGCCTCATGCCACTTCTCCCATAAAGCAGCAGCTCATTGACGAAGTGAATGCCCTTGGTATTGGCGGTATGCCCAAAATTAATAATCTCTTTATTCTGCAGGGATCGTTCGTCAATATGGAATACACGCTCAATGGCAATCATATAAAATTGCTCGATGATAATGCTGTTTATTGGGGGACTCAGGTCGAGAAACAAGGCGTCGAAGGCCGTTGTTTTGGGATTGCCTGCGATGAGCATTATATTTTAGTGAGCGAGTATGGCAAGGATGGTGCCGACGCAGAACTCGTCATGCTGAAAAGAAGATGACGATGAATAGATATTGTGAGCGCCCGGCTGGCTCTCAATCATTCAGCTGCGCGTAAATGAATTATTCAAAGAGTGGGATGATTTTAGTTTCTATAAATTCTACTCTGTCGAAGACTCTTGGTTTGAATGTACTGGCAGTCGCGACGACGATATTTTTGCTCGGATTGACATAGATGACGTTGCCGCCGTCACCGATGGCGGCAAAATGGTGTGCCTCCTCATTTGTAATCCACCATAAATATCCGTATGACAGATTGCCGAATTCTGGTCCGAGTTTTCGGTATGGTGTTGTCATTGCGTCGATCCATTTTTCCGAAACGATTCGTTTGTTTTGGTACATGCCTTTGCGGAGGCACATCTCGCCGATGGTTGCCATATCTGTGGCCGACAGCGTCAATCCCCAGCCGGCGGTTACGCAATGCATAGGGTCGCTGTACCATTCATTTTTGCGTGGCCCTTTGTTCATCAGGAAATCGAACTGATCTTCTTTGGAACTGTCGCCATGCATGACGTGTTCAGGAATTCCCAGGGGTGCGAACAAATATTGGTTTGCAAAATCGATGACGGGCATGCCGGTCGCATGCTCGAGAATGCCGCACAAAATCTGGATGCCGAGCGTCGAATACTTGAATTCATTGGTGATGCCCGATCTGCCGCCGAGCAGATCCAGAGCGGCGACGGTCCAGTCCTGGCTAGTGCATACTTTTTTCCAGGGTTCTGAGCGATATTTATAGGGGGCGGACATCGTCAGCAGGTGGCGGATGGTGACATCATATATCGTCTTTTCGCCGCGTTTGACCTGATAATTCGGGAAAAATTCCATGACTTTCTGTGAAATGCTTTTGATATATCCTTTATCAATTGCAATCCCGGTCAGCAGCGCCATGACACTTTTGGTCACGGACATCACGTTGAGAGCATCGCCTTTTGCAAAGCCATTCCAAAAGCCTTCATATTGGATGGTTCCGTTTCGGATTACCGTGATTTCACAGATATTGGGCTGTTGGGTTTTGACCAGTTCATACAGCTGATTCATCGAGGTTTCCTTATTTAAAGATTAAAAGTTAGGAGAATGTGTGGGGATATTGCGGCTTTCAAGTTAAAACGAATGCGATGGTTTTGAGTTCCATGCTCAGCCCCATAAAAAAGCGTTTATCACAGTATATTTTTAATGCAAAGGGGCGATTTTGCTTGAATCATGGTGTGCTTTCAATATGTTATTCGCGCGTATCGAGCATTAGCGAGATAGCGCGAATGCGAGGCGTATCGAGCCTGGGCGAGATAGCCGAAGCGATCAAATTATAAAAAGAGGTGAGCATGACGACGACACAGGAAGCGCTTGAACGTTTAAAGAAGGGCCACGAATCATTTATCGCAGAATCCGCCATGCCAGTGACGACGCAATTGCGCGTGCAGGATTTGGCCGATCACGGGCAGCATCCGTTTGCGACGGTGATTACATGTTCGGACTCGCGGGTTTCGCCCGAGATATTATTTAATTGCCGTCTGGGTGATATATTTGTCATACGAACTGCGGGCAATGTACTTTCTGATATTGAAATGGGCAGTGTAGAATATGCTGTTGAACATTTGCATACACCGCTTGTACTTGTGCTGGGACATACCCATTGCGGTGCCGTACAAAGTGCATGTGAAGCGGATGGTCACGGACATTGTCCGCCTTGTTTGCAAACCTTGTTGAATAAAATTATTCCGTCAGTCGAAGCAGCCAGAAAGGTGCGCACGGAAGCAAGGGCTGTTGCCGATATGGCCGAGGATTTAAATGTCGAAAATACCATGCGTGAGATCATCACGAATCCATCGCTGAAAGGCTTTGAATCGATCGTATTTGGTGCAAAATATGATATACAAAGTTCACAAATATTATATTTAAATCATGCACAATCGGATGCAGATGGAAATATTAAAATGATGTGTTTGGAGTGGTAAAGACAAGTGTTCTTTAGATATATTGACTCTTTTGGGACGTGTGTGCCGTATTGAATTGAGAGGAGAAGTTTATGGAAAAATCGAAAGTAT
Organism: Pseudomonadota bacterium; assembly: GCA_017613855.1. The sequence continues at coordinate 1,312 of JAGACY010000272.1, read as the reverse complement.
ATTTTACGGATTTCAGAACGAAACTGAGTGTGTCGCTGCCGATGAAGCTGCAAAAGCTGATACGCCTGGCGGGAATAGGCAATATCGATATGGATGGCAAGTTTGTCGCCATTAAGATGCATTTTGGGGAACTCGGCAATATTGCTTATTTGCGTCCGAACTATGCCAAGGCAGTGGCCGATGTCGTCAAATCGCTGGGTGGCATTCCTTTTTTGACCGATTGCAATACGCTGTACCCGGGGAGCCGTAAGAACGCGCTGGAACATTTGGATTGTGCCAATATCAATGGGTTTAATACCATTACGACGGGATGTCAGATTATTATCGGCGACGGCCTGAAAGGGACCGATGATATTGCCGTGCCTGTGCCGAATGGCGAGATTTGCAAAGAGGCCTATATTGGGCGTGCCGTGATGGATGCGGATGTTTTTATTTCGCTGAGCCATTTTAAGGGGCATGAGGTCGCCGGCTATGGCGGTGCCATTAAAAATATCGGCATGGGATGCGGTAGCCGTGCAGGCAAGATGATTCAGCATTCGGGTGGGATGCCGTCCGTGCATGAGGATCTGTGCCGCGGGTGTATGCGTTGTGCCAAAGAATGCGGTTCGAATGCCATTTCGTACGATGAAAACCGCAAGATGCATATCGATCCGGATTTGTGCAAGGGATGCGGGCGGTGCATCGGTGCCTGCAATTATGATGCAATTGAACTGACGGATTGGTATGACGAGGGGATGCTCGGTCGCCGCATGGCCGAATATGCGGCAGCCGTATGTGCCGACAGGCCGCATTTCCATATTTCATTGATCCTTGATGTTTCGCCCACTTGTGACTGTCATGCCGAAAACGATGCCCCGATTTTGCCGAACATCGGTATGCTGGCTTCATTTGATCCTGTGGCGCTCGATCAGGCGTGTATCGATATGTGTCAGGCTGCGACCCCAATTCGCAACAGTCAACTCGGGGATCATTTGGCAAATCCCAATATGCCGCATTTCCACGATCATTTTAAAGACAGCAATCCCAATGTCCATTGGGAAGAAACGCTCGAGCACAGTGTCAAGATTGGGTTTGGCTCGAGGGATTATGAACTGATTCGGATGAAATAGGTTGAAGTCCAGGTTTTTCCGGAGTTTCGGCTCCGGAAAAGACTTTGTGTCTGGGGCTCTTTTAGAAAAAAATAATTCAATACTTGACAAGGTGGGATTTACACCTACACTTAGGCTGTTTCGGAGAGGCTATGGTATTTGCCATGGTAGAGGGGCTCTTCGAAAGTACTAAGATTATAACGCCTGTGGGCGTTTCCGGTGCT
>JAGACY010000271.1 GCA_017613855.1 Pseudomonadota bacterium | reverse complement strand
TCAAAAGGATAAATCAACGCAATGAGATGTCTTCTTTATATCCCACCATTTGAGTGTGAAGGAACCCATGTCGCGAATATCGCTTCCGTCCGGGTTGGTGGACTCACCCTGTTTCAACGTGTCTGTCGAAGCCTTCAAAAAGCTGAATTCGACGAAATTATCGTTGCCAAACCTGACACACTCGAGATTGTGCCCGACAAACTGGTGACCATTCCCATACAGCAGCTCGAGTACAATCTGCGCATTTGCGAAATTTCCGAAGAACTGCTTAAGATTTTCGATGATGACGCGCCCATGTGTGTTTGCGTACTCGACGGCATGATTACACCGGAATGCCTCACCATGCGCCCGCATGGTGCCGATGTCCGTATCATTGCAAACCAGGAACAGACGGGGATTTACTTCATCTGTCACAATACCCTCGAGCAAATCATCAAAAGCGAGGAATGCCTCGATGACATCGAAGGAATCATCTCTGAGACATTCGATGCTCCCGAAAAAACCGTCTACCATCGCATGATGAGCTCGGATGACGCCAAGATTGCTCAGAATCTGCTCACCAAATCGCTCAAAAAGCCGCTCGGCAGGGAATCTGACGGACTTGTGGCCTTTTTTATCAATCGGCCCATCTCTCTTCAGATCAGCAAACGCATCGCCAACAGTTTTATTACCCCCAATATGGTTACGGCTTTCGGCCTGATCATGGGATTGGCAGCTGCAGCACTCATGTTTTTGGGCATTCCCTTGCTCATGATCGTTGCAGTCATCCTCTGGCAATTTTCATCCATCATCGACGGCATCGACGGGGAATTGGCCAGAATGCGCATGTCACCCAGCCACAAGGGAGAATGGTTCGATACCGTCGCAGATGACGTCACCAACATCTCGTTTTTGGTCGGTCTTGGACATGCCGTCTCGGTGTACTATACCCCAAAAGCAGATACCGCCGTTGCCTGGTTTAACACCTATCATGAATGGTTATTCTATATCGCATGCGGCGTTGCCCTGCTCATGACAATTACCGTGCTCTGGTTCTACCGCGAATTCGTCAAAATGGGCATCGCCAGCCATAACCATTTCGAATGGGGATTCGAATCCGAAAACAAGCAGAATAAATCGGATGAAAAACGCGGCATTCTTCGCAAAACAGTCGATCTCATCGCCGGTGGCTTTGCCTGGATTGCAAAACGCGATTTTTACACCTTCCTCATCATGTGGCTCGTCATCTTTGGACTTTATCTGCCCGCCTACGGCACCATGCTGATTGGGGCTTCATTTGTCGGCATTGGAGGCATCATTGCACTGACGATTCGTGCCATCCGAATGAGCGCCAAAAAACGCAAAGAAGCATCATCCAAATAACCTTCATTCCCAGCCGGTGAAGTGGGCGCCCTTTGGGCTCACCCATGGCTATTGGCTACGAATGATACGCCCCTTTGGGGCGTGACGATTACTTGAGAATGCTTCCATTGCTCATTGCAATTGGTGTATTTTTTATCCAATTCAAAAAAAACGGAGTTACCTACTCCACTTATTTCCACGCCTATTTGACATCTTTTTTTTCATAAATCACTGATTTTAAATGAGTTTTTTGTTTGTTCAATACAAATTATCTTTTGGCTCAAAATGTGCTAGATGTAGGCGTGTGTTTACCTCAGTCTTACGAGTGGGACTGAGTTTTACAATTTCGGAGAAGTGAATTTATGGATGATTACGCGAAGTGTTACCGTTTGATGTGCCCAGGACCAGTCAATGTGTCCAAGCGCGTCTTCAATGCCATGATCAGCAGTGAAATCGGTCACCGTGAAAAGGAGTTTTCTACCCTTCTTACCGCTATCCGCCGCAATTGTCTGGAAGTCATGAATCTTTCAGAGAAAGAATACTCTCTTGTCGTCATTACGGGTTCTGGTTCTGCGGGAAATGAAGCGGTGATTAGCAGTGCCATCCAGCCACATGATCACGTTCTCTCGCTGGCAACGGGTGAATTTGGACAAAGACTTGGCCAGATTTCGTCTATCTACAATCCCAATACCACCATCCATCGACAGGACTGGGCAACCCCTCTGGATTTGGCTAAAGTTGAGGAATTGCTAAAAAAACAGCATTTTGACTGGGTTACCATGGTTCACAACGAGACAAGTACCGGTGAACTCCAGCCCGTTTATGAAGTCGGTCAGCTCTGCAAAAAGTATGGTGCAAAACTATTTGTCGATGCAGTCTCCAGCTTTATGGCCGATCCGCTCGATCTCAAGGCATGCAATGTCACTTTCATGAATACATCTTCGGGAAAAGCGATTGGCATGGGTCCCGGACTTGCCCTCGTCGTCGGCCGCATCGATGAGTTCGAAAAACTGTCTTCCTATCCGGTGCGCAACTACTATCTGAGTCTGGCCAGACATTACGATTTTTATAAGAATAAGCTCCAGACTCCCAATACCCCCGCCATTTCGTTATTTTTTGCGCTCAATGAAGCGTTCAAAATCATCATCGAAGAAGGCGCTCAAAATCGTTTGCAATACCAGGCACTCAAAGCCCGTACTCTAAGGACTTCTCTTCTTGAAAAAGGGCTCCGCATCTATCGCCCCGATCATGTGCTGTCCAATGCCGTAACCTCTGTCTGCCTGCCAGAACACATGGATTTCGACACACTCAGACAGGCACTCCGCGATCGCGGCTTTATCGTCTATGGTGGAAAAGGCCCGCTTGCCAATAAGATCTTTCAGATTTCAACCATGGGTTATGTCGATTGCAGCGATGTCAATGATCTGGTCGAAGCTATTCACGAAGCCATCGCCGAATCAATTAATTCCTCTGTTGCATAAGCTTTATGAGGACTGCGGATTCGTATTATCCTGATCATCACAATCCCCCCTCACATCATTCCATCCTGCTGTGGATCTTTTATTTAGGAATGTGCATCCTTCTGTGCTCCGGATGTGACCAACTCAAAGCACAGAAGGAATCCGCCGCAGGAAAAGATGCTCTCCTCGAGTGTGACTTTGAAAATGCATACCTCCATTTTAGGAAAGCAGACGAATACTATCCCAATCATCACGAAATTCTCATAGGTCTTGCCATTTCGGAAACGATCTATTTCTTTGATACCCCCAACATGAAAGACCTCCTTTCGAAGATGGGATTTCAGTTTACGGTTCAAAGTCTGTGTCAAAAGCTCAAAGAGGATGATCGCAACGAAGATTCAGCCCAACCGGAGTCATGCCATACCATCGATTATAGCAATCTGGCTCATTCCTTCTCAAAAACAGATATCTTATCGACAGAAGGTTATCACAGTACCGCTATCGATCCGGATCTGACATGGCATGACATTGTTGTCACACTAAACACCCGAAACTCACTTTTAAAATCAGCGGCGGAGCATGCTTTTGCAGCAGCCAAAACAAATGATCCCAACTATCACATCGGCAATGTCTTTGGGTATGACATCACTGTCCATGCCGCAGAACTAGGTATTTTATCCATGGTGGCTAGTCTTTTATCCACCGTCATCGAAATTGCAGAACAATACCGATGGGATTTTTCAGTCCAAAAGACCGTCAAAGCACTCGAAACCAAGGATTACTCCTGGCTCGTTCAAGCCATCAATAATGAATTTCTCCATCGCAAAAACACTTCTTCTTTCCCCACTTGCCTGCCTGAAATACAGCAAACCATTGCCGCACTTGGATTTGTCGTACCGCTTCTCAAAGAACTGAAAGAATCTGAACCACAATTCGATGATCATCACTGCCCTGTTCAGAAATCTCTTTTGCACTGGGAAAATCTGCATTACGGCATTCTTTCTGATTTGGAAAAGGCCTCACATATCCTGGATGATTCACAGACGACTGCTTCTTTAAACGAATTATTCGATCCGACTACATCATTCGACATCTTATGTGCTTTGCAAAATTTGCCCAATCTCACAATACCTGTGGCAAAGCTTTACCATTCCCAATGGGAGTGGCATTTTGAGGAATTTCAGTCCCAGCTCAACTTTTGTTTCACCCCCAAAATACTGGATGAACAAAGCCCCTCATTCCAATGCAATGACACTTTTAGTTTCCGGCTCAATTCAGCCTGGTTAAACTGGAATCCAAAGGAATTGCTATAGAAAGCTCCTTTTCTCCCTAAGAGAATACTTAAAACGCGTGGAAAAACGCCAGTATGCGTTATTTGGTGAGTGAGTTGTCGATTTTTTACATCAAAATTTTGCTTTTGGCACAGATCTTGATTATGCCGCCGACTCGCAGCGTGTTTGCTAAAAAAAGCAAATCTTTCAACCAACACACACATGGGAATGTATTATGACATTAAAACGTTTTCTTTCTATCATTGCTGCCGCTTCATTGACGCTTTCTTTTACAGCCTGCGACGATGATAATGATAAACAAGACCAAAAAACTCAGGAACAGACCGACCAGCAACCCGGTGAACAGCCTGGAGAACAACCCGGTGAACAGCCTGGAGAACAACCCGGTGAACAGCCTGGAGAACAACCCGGTGAACAACCTGTCACAGATGAAGCAGCCGCTGCCAAAGCACTCGCTGAAGCCGAGCCTTTCCTGAAATCATGCGATTTTAAATCTGCAAGCGAAAAGCTTGATATTGCATATAACGCCAACAAACTCGATGCTGATATCGCTTTCCAGCGTTCCATCGTCGGTGTGATCAATCTCGTCAACAATGAAAATATCCAGTCTGTATTAAAAGACCTTGGATTTACAGGTTCCCCCATCGACCTCAGCGTGATTTGGAAGGACGATGGTATTTTTAAACAAATGGTGAGTGGTGCTCCCAATTTTAGAAGCATTTTCGACAAACTCCCGCATCCGGCCATCATCAAAGACCTCGATATCGACAATTGCTTCGATGGAATCATCGATTCACTCAAAGATTCCTTTACCACTGCAACCATCCTCAAGGCGCTCAACAACATGGATGATGATATGCTTTCGCTGGCTGAGAGCTTCGAAACCGCAGCCAAAGGACTGGAAGGCAAAAAACTCATCGCCGTCGAAAAAGCAGGATGCAGCCTGAATGAAATCAAATTTGGTTCAGCAGACCTCTATTTCTTGGCAGCACTCATCCGAGCTTCTATGGCCTTCGTCGATTGGGCAAGCGCCTACGATTTCGATATCAGCACGAAACAATATTACAGATTTGATTCAGATATTCATAGTGGCGATGATAAAACCAAGGCTGAGTCTCAAAAAGCCTACACCACTTATAAAACCAAAGCAAAATTCATTACGGATCATCTCTTCCAGGTGAAATCTGCCGATGCCGGCAAAGACGGCCGCAAACACCTGGCTGCCGCTGCAGTTGACGTCAAAGCTGCCGCCGAAGCAGCCTCCAAGATGGACAAAAACGCTTTCTTTGGTTGGTCAGCCTTGAAATCCGGTGTACTTAAAGATGTTAAGGCCGTTGCACAAGCCGTCATCGACAGCGAAGACGGCTCCAAATCCATCGCCATTTCACAAATCTCCCCGGTCCTCAATATCGATTTAACCAAATTATTCGATAAAGCCATTCCGACATCCAGAAAACTGGAAGGAATGTGTGAAATCTGGGAATCATGTAAGGAATACAACGAAGACTACAGCGCCTGTAAAACAGCTGACCACTACAATTTAAATACATACAAGGTCAACAGCGGATTATTGGATGCATTTTTCGGCGAAGATATCCTGAATACGATTGCCGGAGCAAAAGTATATTCCTATGCTCTCGACACGGAATGCCAAAAAATGTATCAGAAAGAATCTCTCCAATCCGAAGAGACCATTAAATTATTATGTTCATACGGCGATTTTAATCCCGATTATTCACATAGCTTCAGCTCCGCATGGAAAGATTTGGATCCGGAAGAATTCGTTAATCCTCATGGCTACCTTGGTGCCATCGAAGATAGTGATGCCAGTCATTAACCAATAGCGACCAACCGATTGGTTTTCGGTTGGTTGGCCTTGTGCAGCGTTGCTGCGCTACGGCCTGCTTTCGCGCCTATTTGCCCTATCGGGCAAATACACCGCTCTTGCCCTGCTATGGCGTTACCGCCATACGCAGGGCTTTTTTATGTTCATTTCATCCACAAAATCAGATACATCCTTCTGGCGCAAATCAGCGCATTGTTCGAGGAAATATAAAATGGACACACAAGAATTTGTAAAAAAATATGGCATAGAACGCAAAAACACAGATTCTGTCAAATGGGATGGCATGGAAAAATCCTTTGACGGCAACACCTCACTCATCCCCATGTGGGTTGCCGACGCCGATTTCAAATGCCCCGAAGAAGTCGTACAAGCCGTCCGGGATTTTGCTGATCTTGGTGTCTATGGCTATACGCTTGCACCCAAAACCTATCAACAGGCTTTTATCGAATGGGAAAAAGAACAACACCACTTCGAGTGCAAAGAAGAATGGATTCGATTTGTACCGGGGGTCGTCTCCGGATTATATATTACCATTAAAGCACTGACCAATCCCGGAGATGCCGTCATCATACAAACACCAGTCTATTATCCTTTTGCCGACTCTGTAAAAAATACAAACAGAAAACTGATTATCAGCGAATTGATAGATGATGATGGCAAATATAGGATGGATCTGGCCGATTTCGAACAAAAAATCATCGATCATCAAGTAAAATTATATATTCTGTGTTCCCCGCACAATCCCGTTGCACGCGTATGGAGCGAAAAAGAACTCGCTGCTGTTTTTAATATCTGCCAAAAACATAATGTCATCATCGTTGCAGATGAAATCCACCAGGATCTGGTCTTTGGCGATCACAAACATACGACGGCTTTTAATGTTAATCATGGGAATTATATCGATTCCATCGTCATGCTTACGGCGGCTTCCAAAACCTTTAATATCGCAGGCCTCAAGAATTCTTTTCTCGTCACCGCATCTATTGAACTCGGGGACAAACTGGATGCCGAACTCAAATACGACTCTACCCTATATGGCAATCCCTTTGGCTATCGCGCTGCCGAAGCAGCCTATCGACACGGCAAACCCTGGCTGAATGCATTTTTAAAGGTCATCGAAGAAAACTATCAGTCCCTTAAAATGATCTTATCACAAAATGAAAAAGTACATGTCTATCCGCTCGAAGGCACCTATCTATGCTGGGTCGATCTGAGAGAATGTGTACCAAACGATCAGATTCATCACGTCGTGCAGGACCTCGCCGGAATTGCCGTCGATTACGGCGAGTGGTTCGGCGACAATGGCATGGGCTTTATCCGAATCAATCTGGCAACGACCCCCAATCGCGTCAGCGACGTCGCAAACCGACTGCTGAATGCAATTAGCAGTTAGCAGTTAGCAGTTAGCAGTCTGAGAAAATGCGTAATGCGTAATGCGTAATGCGTAATTATCTATGCATTCTTAATGACATCTCTAAAGTATTGAATAAAGTATAGCTTCAAAGGGATTTTTGGTAGCTTGCGAATTCAATTCAGAATACAGAATTCAGAATTCAGAATTCAGAATTATGCAGAGTCTGCCTCAAGTTTAGCATTCCAATTACGAATT
>JAGACY010000270.1 GCA_017613855.1 Pseudomonadota bacterium | reverse complement strand
GTAGGGGCGGCCCAATGTGGCCGCCCCACGGTGTGCCATTCCCCCGAGAAAAAGCCATGCGAGACGTAGGGGCGGCCCAATGTGGCCGCCCCAAGGCGAGCAGCGCTGCGTATCGCAGATAGCCGCGCCCCATACAAATCCATTCACGGGAAAAACAAATTGTGATAAACAAACCATGCGTAATCATGCGCATATTGTTTGGGAGAATTTTATGAACCGACGCGATTTTATAGCCACGAGTGCGATGGCAGCGGCGGCATTGCCACTCTTCGGATGTAAATCCAAACCAAAGGAGGTTCAGGAAATGCCAGCAGCAACGCCAGAAACGCCAGTTGCCCAAGCTCTGACAGCATGCAATGATTATTTCTGCAAGAATTTTGGTGTGACTCAGGAAATGGTTGACAAAGTTCTTGCCAAAGCGCTTTCGCGAGGGGGCCAGTGGGGCGAGTTGTTTTTTGAACATACCCGCAGCGGGAGCATCCGGTTGCTCGATGGGAAGGTGACATCGTCGAGCGCGACCATCAGTCTTGGCATGGGCGTGCGCTGCGTGATGGATGACCAGGTGGGTTATGCCTTTACCGAATCGTTGACACTCGAGGATATGATGCGTGCAGCCGAAGCGGCAGCTGCCATTGCGCCGGGAACGGATGCTGGCAAAGTCGATCCGCGAAAAGTGCCCGAGCTCAAGCAGTGGTACGATGTCAGTTACAACTGGGATTTGCTCGATGTCGCAAAAGCTGTGGCGCTTGTTCAGAGTGTCGATAAGAAAACGCGCGCCAAAGACGACAGTATCGTTCAGGTCTCTGTGACTCTGGGCTGGGATCAGCGAACGATTATGGTCAATACTTCGGACGGCATAAATGTTGAGGATTCACAGCCTTATGTTGTTTTTGTCCTGAACATTGTAATGCAGCGCGGTGACGAAAAACAGTCCAATTTCAATACGATTGGCCAGCTTGATACGTTTGAATCCCTGACAGAAGCCCGGTTGGATGAACTCATCGACAAAACGATTGCGGATACCCGTATCTTGTTCGAAGCTGTTAAACCCAAAGGCGGTGAATGGCCCGTCGTTCTTGGCAATGGTGGATCGGGCATTTTGCTGCACGAAGCGATTGGCCACGGTCTTGAGGCCGATTTTAACCGCAAAGAGCTGAGCATTTTCTCGTCGAAAATGAACCAGAAAGTGGCATCCGAAGAAGTCACCATCTGCGATTCCGGGCTCATCGAGCACATGCGCGGTGCGCTCAATGTCGATGACGAAGGCACGCCCACACAGCGTACGGTGCTCGTCGATAAAGGGGTTTTGAGAAGCTATCTTCAGGATAAAATCAGTGCCAAGCATTTTGGTGTCAAATCGACTGGATCGGGAAGACGCGAATCCTTCAGGTATTTTCCCATTCCCAGAATGCGTACCACCTATATGGAAAACGGTCCGCACGAAGTTGACGAACTCATCAAGGGCGTTAAATACGGCATTTTCTGCCAAAAATTCCTCAATGGTCAGGTCGAAATTGGCCAGGGTGATTACACATTTTACGTCAAAAACGGCTATCTCATTGAAGATGGCAAACTGACCGCCCCCATAAAAGATGTCAATATCATCGGCAATGGTCCCGATACGCTGAGCAAAATCACGATGGTGGCCAACGATTTATTGATTGACAGCGGCGCATGGACATGCGGCAAAGATGGTCAGCATGCGCCAGTTTCGCAAGGTATGCCTTCGGTACTCGTTTCGGCTATCACAGTGGGAGGTGTATAATGTCTGACATGAAACAGATTCTCGAAAATGCCATGAAAACAGCCCAAAAACTCGGGGCTCAGAATGCACGCGCGTCTTATTCGCGTTCGCAGTCCCTGTCTATGTCATGGCGTAAACAGAAAATAGAAAATATGGCATCTTCGGGTGAATCCCAATTGTGGATGGCGCTCTATGTGGATGGCAAATATGGCAGCTATTCGACGTCCGACATTCGCCCCGAAAGCATCGATGCCTTTATCGAAAAATGCATTGCCATGACGCGCCTTTTGGAGGACGAGCCCGCACGGACATTGGCCGATCCCGAACGTTACAAAGACCGTTATGCCGAAGATCTCGAAATTTATGACCCAGCCGTTGCAGCACTGACGCCCAATGATGCCATCGAATTCTGCAAGAAACTTGAGGAATTGTCGCTTCAGCACACTGAAATGCCGATTAACGATGTGACTGCTTCATACGAATTTGGTTCGACCGAATCGTATATGGCGACGACGAATGGCTTTAACGGAGAGCGCAAATCCACATACGTTGGGGCGAGTGTCGAGATCGCATTAAATGATGGTGAGAAAAAACCATCCGATTATGGCTCAGGGACGAGTCGTTTTGTCGGCGATTTACGCACCGCCGAAGACATCGTTGCCGAAGCGATCAAGTTCCTTGGGTATCGCCGTGGAGCCCAAAAACTCGCTTCGAAGAATCGTACCCTCGTCATTGACCGACGCATCGCTCGCAGGATTATTTCAAAATATTTGCAGCCGCTCTATGGCAGTTCACTCATCATGAAGCAATCCTATTTCCTCGATAAAGTGGGACAAAAACTCGCGTCTGATTTGCTCGATCTGCATGATGAACCCTGGCTCAAACGCGGATTGTCTTCGAGAACCTACGATGGCGACGGCATGAGCTGCAAACCTGCGACCATTTTCGAAAAAGGCACGCTCAAACAGTATATGCTCGATGTCTACTCGGCCAATAAACTGTCGCTCACACCGACGACCGGCAACCTGACCAATCTCGTGATGACGCCGGGCAAACGTTCACTCGACGAGATGATCGCCGATGTCAAGGACGGCATCTATGTGACCAATCTTTTGGGCGGCAATCAGGACAATGTGCGCGGCGATTTTTCGCACGGTATCAGCGGTGTCGCCATCGAAAATGGCAAACTCACCCAGAATATCGCCGAAATGAATATGACCGGCAACCATACCGATTTATGGAACCGCCTCGTCGAAGTCGGCAACGATCCCCGCGAAGATTCATCCTATCGCATTCCCTCGCTACGCATCGATGATGTTTCGGTGAGCGGAACCTGATGGCAATGAGCAATTAGCAATTAGCAATTAGAGTATTCTCAAGGTAATTTCTAAAGAGTGAAGGGTTTAAGCTTTAGACTTCACCTTTAGTATTGCATTTCAATTGCACATTGCACATTGCTCATTGCTAATTCAGAATGCCCTGCCCAATGAACTTTAGACTTCACCTTTAGTTTTGCATTTCAATTGCGCATTGCGAATTGCGAATTGCGAATTGAATTTTAAGTGATGCCGCTATTGCATACGCGGCATCTGCCGCGCTATTGCATACGCGCGGCATTT
>JAGACY010000269.1 GCA_017613855.1 Pseudomonadota bacterium | reverse complement strand
GAGGCGGCTGCAAGAGTTCAAGTGCTTTTTGAATGTGCTCGATCGCGGTATTTTGCTGTTCGATAGCCTCTGTGAAAAGATGCTTCTCGTTCTGCAAATCCGTTTGTGCCTGCCGCATCGCCGTCGAAGCGACCTGCAATTCACTGGCAGCCTGAGCATAAATCGTCGCAGGATTTTGCTGTCCATTCTGCTGAGGCATCTGGCCCGCTTGTTGCTGAGCCTGTTTTGCCATCTCGGTGAGTGCCTCGGCCAACTGATCCGATGTAATCTCGTGTATTCGCTGACGATCGATAACCGGTGGCAGTTTTATTTCGAGTTCATCCGGTGTCGACGAAGAAATATCGGTTGTTTGATCGAGCGTTGAAGTCTGTTGTTTGAGCAGCTCCTGTATATGCTCAATGATTGTAAAGAAGAGGATTCGCAATTGTTCGAGCGATTTTTGGGCAATTTCGGCATCTCCGGTCAAATCTCCCCAAACGGCCTGATCAATGCTGGATGGAACAGCATTTTCATCCACGCCATCCTCGGCAGGAATGGCAACTTTGCTCTGCATGCGCTGAATTGCCTTGAGAGCGTCTGACCGCAGCTGTTCAGCATACTCAAATTTTTGCTGAATCTGCTGCAGTTGTTCCTCACTTGGCGCGCCCTGCTGGCCATTTTGCTGCATGGCAGCCTGGTTCATTTTACCTGCCTCTTTGGCGAGCAGGTTGGCCAAACGTTCGAGGCGCTCGGCATTGAGGTTGAGATTCTTGGTTAAAAACTCGCGCTGCTGAGCCCTGGTCAGCAAATCTCCGGATTCTGCCCCCAAATCGCCTTTAATAAAAGCATCGGCCTGCATCTGCGTGGCATAAGCAATATTGATCAGATGTTTGAGGTCAGCAAATCGTTCCATGGCCAGTGCGAGCAGTTCGAGCGCTTTTGAGCCATGGTTGACCGCACCTTCGTAATCGTTCATTTCGAGCCGCTGAGTCACGGACTGCATTTCGGAGGCAGCATCCTTAATAAAAGGCAGAGCTTCCTTAATCTGCTCGGTTTGTTCCTTAGCAGCTTCGGCCTGTTTGGGATCCTGAGGCGGTTCCTGTTGGGCTGCAGATTCGACGACGACGTCGAGAAATTCAACGACCCGGTTGGTGCGCGTCAGCACATCGACTTGTGTATCATTCAACAGATCATTGTTGAGCCATGGGGGTTCGGCAACATCATTATTCTGAGTCTGTGCCTTGAATTTTTCGAGCAGTTCCGGCGATGAAAACATGTGTTTTGCACTGGCAATACGCACGAATCCGGTTTCATCCTCGGCAATATGCTGCAAAATGGCGAGTGGATTTTCGAGTTGTTCTCGTGCCTGTTTCAGGAGCTGAAATGCGCGGTTCGAAAGCCTTAACGAGTCATCCATCGATAATTCTCGCATCTGACGGCGTGCATTGGCCATCGACTGGCGAGCGGTTTCGAGCAAGGGTGATGCAGATTTTAGCTGAAATCCTCGAAATGCCTCATCCTGTGTGCGTTGATCCTCGGCTTTCGACTCAATGAGCGAAAGTGCATTGGATAAGTTCTCGGCCGTCAGATTCGCCTGTGTCAAAGCCTCGCGTTGAACATTGGACAAGGCTTTGAAATCATCCTGGAATGCAACAGGATCGCGCATGGCATTGGCCTGCAAAAGGCGTTCGGACAACCCTCTGGCATTTTCCCGAATCGTGCGCTCCATAGCGATCACTTCGTCGAGTTGTTTTTCGAGCGTGTTGTATTTTTGAGCCATTACATCCTTGGCATTGAGCAAGCGTTTGAGCACGATTTCGAGATTGCCGCGTGCTTCTTTAATGCTCGGTCGTTGATGAACGGCATCCCGCATCCAGGCCACACTCATGGTCAAATCGGCAATCACACTCTGCAGTGCATCTTCCTGCAGCGTTTGAATATCGCCGGCAGCTTCGGCCTTCTGTGCATAGGCATGGCCCAGGTTATAGGCCGAAGAATAGCGCAGTTCATTGTCGAATGCGGCTAAGTCTCTGGCGCGGACGAATCCCTCGATTGCCTCATCGAAATGATTCTCATCCAACTGCCCTACCGCAAGATTATAAATATCGCGGGGCTTAAGCGATTCATCATCGTAGATACTTTTAGGTGTTTCATTCTGAGACTCGCCATTCTCGCCTGCCGCCTGAGCATCCTGATTATCCTGCTGTGTCTGTGCATCCTGAGGTGCCGCCTGGCTATCCGGCGCTTGCGCATACCCATTCGAGCAATACAGCATCCCGGCAACACAAAGTATTAAACTTCGTCTTAACAAACCATTCCTCATGCTGCTCTCTCCTTTGCCTGACGTTTAAATCCCCTGCCTTCGAGGAGCATGAAACCCAGGAAGAATAAAAGCGCTAAACCAACAAACCACTGGAACAAATCAATTCTGATTTCTTGTGTGCGAACCTGGTCAATATCATCGACGAGCGGCAAAATGCGTTTGTGCATAATGCTTTCGAGTTCGAGCACATTGTTTTCTGCCGGAACATAAACGCCATTTGTTTTTTCGGCGATATCCCGCAGAAGTTTGCCATCCAGTTTTGAAATGACATCGGCTCCCGAAGCATCCGTCACGCGTTTTTTCTGTCCGGTTTTCTTATCGAGAACATCGATGGTCGTCCCTTTTTCGGAGCCAAACCCAACCGTCACAATAACGACACCGGCCCGGCGTGCTTCTTCGGCCGCATCGAGCGGATAGGAATCGTGATCCTCGCCATCCGTAATCAAAATCATGGCCTTAGGGCCTTCCTGCTCGCTCAAAAGCTTGGTATCTTTGCGAATCACCTCACCGATATTGGTTCCGCCCAGACTCACACTCGTATAGGAGGCATTATCGAGAACCAGCCTAAAGAACCCATGATCCATCGTCAGAGGCGAAAGAACCGTTGTACGACCAGCAAAAGCCAGCAACCCCACGCGATATGAGGAAAACGAAGGCAGCATATCACGAATCTCGGATTTGGCACGTTCCAGCCTGTCAGGAACGACATCGGTCGCGAGCATGCTCTTCGAAACATCGAGTGCAACAAAGATATTGGCAGAATCTTTGGCCACCGAGATACGCTCTTCCTGAATGATTTGCGGCCGCATCAAAGCACAAATAAACAGGACGCCGCCAATTGCCAGACATATAATCTGCAAAATCCGGCTGCCAAACGTCGGTCGCGTCACCAGCCGATCCTGCATCTTTTTACCGACGAATGCTCCCAAATGACCACGATTGGCCGTCAGCATCCATGTGTAGATGAGTACAACAACGAGCACGAACAGCAGCCCAATGGCATATTCGGTATGTTCAAACTGTATCCAGTTCATTTTAAGTCTCTAGGTATAGCGTTTTTTGGATGCGGGGGAATGTCCCCCGCGCGGCTATTGTGCGTCGCCCAATACGCCGCTCCCCCTGCGCGGCTATGGCTGACGCCATACGCCGCGCTTTACCATTACATCGGTGATCGTCTGTAATACGTCATGCGCAGCAAAGCCCCGAGTGCCGCCAAAATGAGTCCTATGACGATAGCAATGGCATACTTTTCGTCATAATGCGTCAACCTGTTTTCGCTGATTTTGGTCTTTTCAAGAGCATCAATCTTTTCGTAGATTTTTTCGAGTCCCTCACGATCTGTTGCTCGAAAATACTGACCGCCCGTCATATCCGCGATTTCGGTCAACCCTTTTTCGTCGAGTTCTACCGGCATACGCTGCATCACCTGGCGTCCCGTAAAGGGATCCTTTGCACGCACTTTGGCAAACCCATTGGTACCAATGCCAACCGTGTATATTTTAATCCCAAATTCTGCGGCCATACGCGCAGTCTCAAGCGGATCTTCATAACCGGTATTGTTCACACCATCTGTGAGCAGAATCATGACTTTCGATTTGCCCGGTGCATCCCTGAGGCGTTCCGTCGCCAGGCCGATGGCATCGCCCATGGCAGTCCCGGATTCATTGCGCTCTGTGACAATCTGAACATCATCGATCAATTGCAAAAGCGTGACATGATCGAGCGTCAAAGGACAATCCGAATCAGGATACGTCCCAAAGCTCACCAGACCTATCGAATCATTAAAACGTCCCTTGAGCGTATCGCCATTGCCCTTAATGAACTCATGCAAAACATCTTTAAGCGCTTCGAGTCGATCCTGTTCTTCAATGATATTGCCGTCCTCATCCTCTTTAGACATATCGAGCGCAAACATCGAACCGGATTTATCGACCACGAGCATGATGGAAATACCTTCCCGATGCTGCTGAATGCTGCCTCCGGGAATGCGTGGCCCGGCCAGTGCAACGCAAAATGCGATAAATGCCAAAGAGAGTAAAAGCGGAGGAACAAACGAAGTCCGGGCACGGAAACTCTTCACGCGCATCGGCCATATATTCAGACTCGAGAACTTGATACGCCCGATGGGACGCCGCATCCAGAAGAAAAGCGGTATGGCC
Source organism: Pseudomonadota bacterium (assembly GCA_017613855.1). The sequence goes on along the minus strand of JAGACY010000269.1, from coordinate 2,407 downwards.
AGAATGGCCAATAATAAAAAGAGCGGTTCACGAAACTCAAACATGATTATCACCCTCTGGCACTTCCCGCGTATCGACGACAAATTTCCTTGCATCTTCGAGCATGGCTGCCGATTCACTCTGGGGAGGAACAAAATCGGTGAATTTGACTCGATCCGAATGTTCGAGAAGTTTTTTAATCAAAATCTTATTTTCAACGTTGATGTCTTCACTATTTTTGGCAATTTCCAAGACTTCTTCTGTCGTCAGACACGGTGCATGCAGCGAAAAACGACCTTCAATATACGTTCTGACAATCGAAGAAAGTTCAACATACCAGGCATCAACTTCCTCAGATTTCACAGGGATATCCCGCGCTTTCATATCGTCCAGGGCCCGCAGGGCAACAATATCCGGCGGAATATATACGTTCACCTGCTTGTGCTTCTCATAATAAACGAAAGCACCAACGGCACCACAAAGCATCAAACCAAGCAAAACCCATAACCAAACGAGATTGTCCTTATCCTTTGGTAAAACGAGCTCCGGCAGCACCCCTTCTGCAGGATACAAAGATTCCGGAACCTCACCTTCCGCAAAAACGGACGCGACCTCAAGGGTCATCTCTTCGGTCAATACTTCCTGAATCTTGCCTTTTTGTTCCGAATCATCCTGATTATCGACAAATTCAACGAGAAATGACGGCGTTCTCAGTTTGCCGGACATCGGCAAATCGAGTGTATATTTTTGAACATATTCCATCCGGCCGTCTTCACGTTGCTTTTCGGAAGACTGGTAATCTGCAATACTGAATTTTCCAAGCTGATCACCAAAATCGGGCATCGTGATCGTCACCCCCATTTTGGCATCAACCGTCAGGCTAAGCTCAATCTGTTCACCAAGCGTCGGTTTTGAGTCACTCAAAGAAACAACGACATGAACAGGTCCCAATGTCGTTTCGCGAGCATCCGGGTGCTTTTCGCTTTTTACAATCTGTTCTTCCGCTGCAGCATCCTCAGTCTGCTCAGCATTCTGAGTACTGCACGCGCTCAAAAGCACACAAAGAATAAATGGAAAAATACGAGAGAATTTCATGAGTATAACTCTGAAGCTAATATTCAATTAGCAATGCGAAATGCGCAATCCGCAATTGGATTTGTCATCCCCAAATCAATGCTAAAATCTAAATTTTCTTCAATTCTTTAGAAATGACATTGAGAATGCTCAAATAATTGCGAATTGCAAATTGCGCATTACCTATAGCGTTTTTGCCGTTGTTTAAAGAAAGCCAAAAGCGGATCGATGACTGACTGAGTCGCATCAATCTCGATCAGGTCACATCCCGAAGCCTGAAATTCATTCCGAAGCCGCTCGGTGCGTTGACGCGCCATTCTGGAAGCAGTCTCCCTAAACTCCATGCTGCTCGTATCCACTTCGCACATCTCGCCAGTTTCGGCATCCTCGAGTGTGAGCAAGCCTTCGTCGACGAGCTCAAATTCACGGGCATCATTGACCAAAACACTGATGAGATCGTGTTTTCGATGTACACTGCGAGCAACATTCAGGTAACCTTCATCCAGAAAATCCGAAATCAGGAAAATGACGGCCCGACGATGCAGCACCTGATGACAGAACTCAAGTGCCTGAGCAATATTGGTCTGCCGCGTCTGATGTTTTGAACGCAGTTTAAAGCGTTCAAATTTCTGGCGCAGATGATTGCCCAATTTACGCCAGAATCCTGTTTCACCAGCAGCTTCCTCATAGGGTTTATCCGCTCCCTCAGCGCGGGCTAAAACTTCACGAACAATGCGGAGGGCATGTTTCTGTCCCTTGCGCGGCGGAATGAACTCATCGACGCCATTCTGGAACAGCAGCAGCCCAATATTGTCATCATTCTCAATGGCCGAAAAAGCGAGTAATGCACTCAATTCGGTTGCCGCTTCACGCTTGGAGCGATCAAGACTTCCGAAATCGAGACTTGGACTGATATCGACGATGAGCAAAACCGTCAGCTCACGTTCTTCCACAAAACGCTTGATGTAAGGCGTTCCTGTACGTGCCGTGACATTCCAGTCGATCGTGCGGATGTCATCTCCGGGGACGTACGGACGAACCTCATCGAATTCCATGCCGACGCCTTTAAATACCGAAAGATATTCACCAGCAAGGACATCCGAAACCTGACGGCCTGTTCGTATCTGAATTTGCTTAACTTGTTTTATAATTTCCGGACTAAGCATTTTCTAATTCGTAATGCGTAATGCGTAATTGGAATGCAAAACTAAAGGGGAATGCTGAAGTTTAGAGTGCATGGCAGACATAATTAGCAATGCGCAATGCGCAATTAGAATGCAAAACAAAAGGACGACTCTAAAGCTAAACTATCATTCTTTAGAAATAACCTTGAGCATACTCTAATTGCTAATTG
>JAGACY010000268.1 GCA_017613855.1 Pseudomonadota bacterium | reverse complement strand
GAGAGTTGGGCTGTCTTGCAAGTATGTATTTTGTTTTTTTCAATTTCACATGCGAGTACAAAGGCATAAGTGCATGCATGGTGGCATGAATTCATCAAGGATAAGTCATGACAAAAAATCACGAAGTGCTAAAACGGCAGGTATTGAAAGCATTGTTCAAATCGGCTCGCGTTACAGACGAAGACATTCGTTGGCGCCGATTTAGTTTTAATCGGGAATCGCTCACCCACCATTTGCGATCCATCCGCAAGCAGCCCGTTTCGGAATCTTTAATCGAGATGTTCTCGAACAGGCTTGGTCTTGTAGTTTTAAGGGATGACGCGCTCAAATTGGGCATTCACGGTTTTGAAAAGGCCTTTGAACGCCAGGCCATTGCCGAAGGGATGGGCGCCGCCGGCGTACAATTCTTTCCAACGCGTCAGAGTGCCAGCCGTTCGGCATTTGAATCGGCAAGAGAGGCTGCTTATTTTGGTTCAGGCCCATTCGAATCTCAATTTTTTGAATGCCCGATAGCCCAGGTCATGGCCGACATCGATTCTTCATGCAAAATTCCCCAAATGGGAACCATCCTTCGGGATATGCGCGAAGGATTTGCACTGGATGAGAGCATTTTCGATGTCCTTAAAAAAGACATCTACTTCGAAGCCGATATTCACGATGAATCATCACTCATTGCGTTTGAGCAATCTTTGCGGGACAATCCCATCTCGAATGCAATGACCGAAAAATGTGAGCCTTTCTTTAATCGGCGTGCCACGATCGGTGTGCGCGACACCATCCGCTGGATGATGGGATCGCGACATCCATGGTTCGACTGGAAACACGCCAAAGAACTCATTGAAAAAGCCTTCAGCCAGCACCACGACGTCAATTTCAATACACCTCAAATCGTCTACTATACCTACGATCCCGAAATGGATGAGGGCGATTTCGAAGAAAAACAAGCGCACAATCAGACCGTCATTCAAGCTTTTATCGAATCATTCTCCGCTGCACTCGAAAAAGAATCCAAACTCCTCAAAACGGCACTCGAAAAGGATCTTCCCATTTTGTCGGCATGGGTACTCGATATTCATCACGATTATCCCGATTTCGATCTGGAAGCACAGGGCAACATGGATGCTTCTACCCATATCGAATTCCTCGGCCATTCCATTCAGAATAAATTCCATCAGGAAGTGTTGGGAGAATCGAGCAAAACGCGCCTCAATATGAATATGCGTGCCCATTTTGAAGCACGCGGGCTGACCGATACCTATCTCGGATCACTGACAGATGCCGAGCGCGAGACATTTTTTGCCATTCTCGGTGATGTCTTAAACACCTACGATGCGCTGGATGCCAAAGATAAATACGATCGCATTCCCTGCAAACTGTTCATGATTCAGGATATGGGCAATCCCGCACCACGCGAAAATGAACGCCTTCTGGATGCATTCGATTTGTCACAGATGACACAGCTCGAGCATGCCAGTTACATGCGTGCATTTCCCGAAATATCCGAAAAACTCGTGATATTCTTTGCCCTGACGCTGCGCCACATGCTCGAAACAGAACATGTGCCTGACCTCAAACCCCGCGATGTCGTCAAGGACTTCATGTTACTTGGCCTTTGGGGAACGCGCACGCCCAATATCCGCATCAACCTCTATGTTGATAAATCCCTCGATGAACGCGACCTCGCCGAAAAACTCGCGCGTTCTGAAATCCGTTTTTGCGGCACCGAGCAGATGGAAACCCATCCCCTGCTGCATATCCGCGAAGAATCCAAAGCATTGCGTTTTGCCATTTCTCAGTTTGTGCCCCTCATCGAACCAAGTATCCTGCGAAATTTGGGCACCTTTACGATGGCCATGGAAGAATTCCGCGACACCACCCATGCCTTTAAACTCGATCCGCTCAGCTTATCGCATTATGCGTTCGATATCTTGTGCGAAGGCGCCAAATGGGGGATAAAGGGTTCGGTGACCGATTTGCTGACGGTTGCCGAATACCTTGTCGATAATTCGCTGGAAGTTGTTCATCGAAAAATGAACGGTCCGGGCAAAAATAAAAAAACTAAGAAATAATGACCTCCTCTGACTCGTCTATTTTTCGCCCTGGCAGAATTTTTATTCTGCTATGGGCTTTTACCGTTTTTACAGAGCTGATCAGCCTACAGGTTCGCCTGGCCATCTTTGGCGGCACAGGATGGCTGACTTTTATCAAATTCACATCTTTCTCTGAAAAACTGGGATTCATACTGGTTGCCGCCATTTTATGCGCAGCATTGTGCGGTCTATGGACAGGAATATGTGCCGCCGTCTGTAAACTAACCAAAAGATCAGTCGACAAAATCGTTCGGTGGTGCGCCACTTTATGGATAGTCATTGTCGTCGTTGAACTCATATTCCGGCATGGCATCAGCGAATATCTGGGCGATGCCTTCGATTTTTTTGAGTTTGCAAGCGGCGTCGGCGGCGTCTGGCGCATGCTCGTTCAGGCTTTTCAATGGTACGGTGACGTCATTCTGCTGTCCCTCTTGGGAATTGCGGCCTTCACGGTTGCCGTTTTCTTTTTCTTTCGATGGGTCTTTAAACCCCGCAAAAAAGCCTCAAAACTCGACAAAATCCCGACCTGGAGCATTGTCAGTATCACCGCAGTCTCATTTGTTTTTGGCATCCTTTTGATGAGCATCTGGGGACACAACTTTCCCAAAACGCGCCATGTCATGGCCGAAGAATCCATGATGGGCGCCATTTTTAACGGCATCGTACACATCTGCACCGATGTGGATGGCGACGGATACGGCGCTTTTGATTTACCTCCCGATACCATGCCATTCGACGGGGATTTGCATCCCTATGCACTCGATGCCCCCGATGATGGTACCAATCAAAACCTGCTGCTCGACGATCTCAAAACCGAACAGATCCCGCCTGCCCTCAAAAAACGCACCGAAAATATGGGCATGCCCGAAACCCAAAGCCATCCCGACCGGCGCAATGTCGTCGTCGTTCTTATGGAAAGCGTGCGCTGGGATATGCTCGATGCCCAGATCGATGGCAAACCTGTCATGCCCGAACTCCAAAAACTCATCCAACGCGGTGCCATCCGCCATGATCAGGCCTTTGCCACGAGAGGATTTACGCAAAACAGCATCACACAGACATTCTGGGGCAGCTATTTCGAGCCCGGCCATTCCCTCGTCGATGATTTCAAAAACCTCGGTTACTATACGGCTGCTTTTAGCGGTGAAAGCATGCTCGACGAGAAGTTTGACGAAAGCTGCGGCTGGAACCGGAATGGCGATACCCTCGTCGATCCCAGATTTATCGAGGCCAATATTTATCACCACGAAAGCGTCCCTGCGCGCGTCCTCATGGATGAAGCCGAAAAATTCCTTGCGGATTACGATACGAATCAGCCTTTATTTATGTATGTTTTCTATCAGGATCCGCATTTTCCCTATCAGCAGTACAACCCATCTGTCTTCATCGACCGCGAGATCAAACGCACCGAAATTGCCGTCAAAACTCGCCCGCGCCTTTGGCGCAGCTATGCCAACCAGGTCCACCATCTCGACATGGCCGCAGGCCGCCTCATCAAGGCTCTCGAAGACAAAAAAATGCTCGACAATACGCTGCTCATCTTCATCAGCGATCATGGCGAATCCCTCTTTGATGACGGCTATTTACTGGGGCACGGCATTGCCATTCAGGATTTGATGACCCATTGCGTGATGGTCGTTTGGGGCGCAAATCATGACATTCCCTCGCCGATGAGCCACGTCGACATCCGCAGCTTTATCCATCAAGATTTGGCGATGGAGCACTCAACACCACAAATTCGTCATTCTAACCTTCCAGTACTGCAGTTTATCGGCGCAACCAATGTACCATCGGCCATTTCGCACCGTTACGGCGACGGTTCGCGCGTCACTTACGAATTTGCGACCGACACGGCATGGCGCGAGACATCAAATGCAAGCTTTATCGGCCAAAAACCAAGAATGACTTTGCCGGATCACGGCAGCACCCCCATTGACGAAAAAGTCAATGTCTCTCGCGAGCTCATGCCCGCCGGTACCATGATTTCACCCATTCAAAAACCGCTCGAAGACCCGCAGATTCAAACGCTCATCCGAGACTGGGAATATCTGCAGTGGTACCACCGGCACGATTAAATCCATCCATTTATGACACGCAATTACGGTTCATTTAGCTGTATGGCGTGCTATTTCATACGCACGCCAATCGCGCCTATGCCCCTTTGGGGCATACGGCGCGATCTCATATTCGTACAACAGATCCCCCAATTAAATATGAAACAGGGCAAACAAGGCAAACGCGAATGTACAGTAAACAGGTAGTCCGATTTGATAAGGACGGCTATTGTACAGAACGATGTCTGCCGTGAAAGTCATATTAAAACCGAGAGAAAAGACACGTGCCGGCTGCCAGTCCAATCTCAATCCAAAAGCAAGCAGTAATGCATGAATTGTATAAAATTCCGGATCCTCTATATTATATACAAAGTAAGTATATCCAATGCCATTTTTAGCCCATAATGAGAGAACTCCGCCTTGAAATAAACGATATTCGTTTGTGATGAGCACTTGTGAGCGCGGTGTTCGTCCTTTTTCATAGAGATCATGTTGATTGTAAAAACGAATACCATCTATAAAATTGCGAATTGTATATTCAATACCGATTTTATCATTCGGAACGATGTAATACTGTGCCCCAAATGACAATTCAAAGTCAATGATATTCAGACTAATTGTAGTATAAATACCTGTTGTAAAATACAGATCGACAATCGGCGACTCATCTTCAACTATATTGATATTATAGGAATTAGCGAGCACTGGAATATCATCATTTTCCTGTGCAAAGGCATTTTGGGGAATGCATAAAGCAATAAGAAATAATATGTATTTAATTAGATGATGATAATTATGATTCATGGATAAACTCTAAACTGAATGATTATCATTTTATATCAGAGGATAGTATATCCCCAATCCATTTGAATAGCATACCAAATATATTTTACACGTCAATTGGATTGTTGTATTTTTTTGAGAAATTTTGTTATCCGTCAAATTAAATTTTTGTAAGCCATGAGTAAAACATCAAAACTACAGATTGGCGCGCAGCGCCGCGTGCCGTATGCGCCAGCGCATAGGCACGCGCAAAAAAGCGGCGTATATCCCCGAAACATGGCGCAGCAAGCGCCATGCGGGGATAAAGCCGCGCAAGCGCGCCGTATTGAGCGGCAGCGAAAAAGGCAAAGCAAATAACCTATTTTAAACATTTCGATTGCACAGTTTTTCCATTGAGCTAAAAGGAAGACTTGGGAAGTATCCCGCTTTGCGTTTTCATTGGAGATCAAACATGAAAACTTTTGCCCGCTGGACAGCCATTATCGTTTTACTATGCAGCCATAGCGCGTACAGCCAAGAAGCGCCGCATCCTGAAAAGCCCGATTTGAGCAACCCGGATGCGATCTCGCTACCGCCGATGGATCCCTATTCTCTGTCGTATGTCCCCGAAAAGCCGGACGATGCCAAAGCGATTCTTACGTCGGTTGAATGCGCCCAAAACGGCGGTCAATGGTCGATGAACAAAAACGTACGTGAAATGGATGATGTCTCACTTAACCAGGCAGGCTGCAAGATCAATGGTCAGGCTGAGGGACGATGGGTTTATTTCGAGCCATCCAAATCCCCCGTGAACATTGAGAAAAAAGATGCGTATGGTTATGTCTGGATGGCGGGCAACAAAAAAACGGGATGGGAAGCCATTTTTACGAAACCTGATGATTTTGTCAGGATTTTAACCCATTATAAAAATGGCAATATCGACGGAACAGCCTTCGAATGGAATGAAATGGGGGCGTTGCGGCAGGTTTCTACTTATCAGGACGGCATTCTGAATGGGAAATATGAACATTATGAGGAGTGTCTCCCGACGGCTCTTGGCCAATATAAAGACGGCAAACCTACCGGTACATGGACGTTTTACGCCGAACCCGGCATGATTAACATGCGCCGGAATTACGACAAAAAAGCCACGCAGGAAGAGCTGCCCGAAGGTGCCGAGAATATTGAAGCCTACTGGACAGAATGGTTCAACGGCGATGGTGTCCGTATTTCGGAGGGTTACAGTGCATCCGAAAATCCGGAAGATACCGGGACGCGGCTCGGAACCCTGCAACTCTACTCTACCAAAGGCAACAAATGGTTAGCGATTCAATATGACAAGCAGGGGCGAATCAACGACCAGGACACCTTTAAATTATGCATTCCGGAAGACAATCCCAAAGCGCCGCAGCCTTCCTTTTTAGATTACGATCATGAAAACCTGGTTATCAAATGCAAAAACTTCGATTCTGATGTTTATAAAGAGATCTATTTTTATGAAACCAATCAAAAATGGAAAGAAGTTCCCATCAAAAACAGTCTGATCAATGGCACTGTTCATGAGTTTCATCCAACCGGTGAAAAATTAGCGGATTATCTTGTACAGAATGATGTTCCTGAAGGAGAGATCATTTTTTACAACCGATCTGGTGTTGCTTTTGGGCCGGCCACAAAGATAAATAATGGCAGCGGTCATTTTAAATCCTGGTGGCACAATGGCAATCCCAAAGAAGAAGGCGACTATTTGCTTGGCCAAAAAGACGGATTGTGGACTACCTGGTATGAAACAGGCAGCATCGAAAGAGAAACAAAATATTCAAATGGAAAGAGAAACGGCCAGGAAAAGATGTGGTTTTCAAACGGCGTACTCTCATCAGAGGTAAACTATTCCAATGGCCTCCGCCAGGGCACCGCAGCAGCCTATTATACAGACGGCCATATTGCATTTAAATATAACTTCGTCAGTGGTTCTGCCGTTGGCATGTGCTACGATTATACCCATGCCGGCAATGTTAAATATGAAACCAATTATATCCCCACGGGACCGGAGCAGACACGCTTTTATTCAGATGGCAAGAAGCAGTCCGCCGGAAAGGCCATACCCGGCTTTTCAGAACCGCTTCAGGATGGCCCCTGGACGTTTTATCTGAAAAATGGGGATGCATGGTACACAGCCAATTATGTCGGTGGATTTATCAATTCAGATAAAAGTAAATTATGTGAGAATATCTTTGGTCAATATGAAGTCAATCCGGAAACCCGCGAAGTTGGCTGTCTCGTTTGTGCAGTCAATCGAAAATCGCCGCTTGCCATGTACCAGGTCCGTGAAAATGAATGGGAATGGTACAATGAAAATGGCAAAATTGAAAAACGTGGTTCGATACACATGGGGCATTTAACCGGAAATTGGGAATATCATTATCCCAACGGCATGATCATGCTGAGCGGTTCCTACGAAATTGATAAGAAAACCGGTGAGTGGACAGGCTACTACGAAGATGGATCGAAAAAGTTTTCCGGTTCCTACAAAGACGGGCTCGAAACCGGCATTTGGAAGACTTATTATGAATTTGACAATGAAGTTTCTTCAGAAGGTAAATTTTCCGAAGGAAAACGCATCGACAAATGGACCTGGTTTTATGAAAATAAGCAGGTTCGTGAAGAAGGTAGTTTTTTGAATGGCCTGGAAACCGGTACATGGACATCCTATTATAAAAATGGAAAAAAACAGGGTGAGGGTGAATTCGTAGAAGGCAAACGCGAAGGAACCTGGACCTGGTGGCGTGAGGATGGATCCGTGTGGCGTACGGCCAATTATGTCAAAGGACGAGAAAAATGATATCGGAACTCATCGAAAAAGGTGTCATCATACCTGCACCTCAGGCAATTGTTCTGGAAGATATCAAACCATCACGCATCATGTCCGGTGCAAAGCTCTACCCGGGAACCATCCTTCGAGGGCCAAATCTCTTTATCGGCCGCGATGCCATCATAGGCGAAGGCGGCGGTGCACTCATCGAAAATTCACAAGTCGGCGCGCGTTCCCGTCTGATGCAGGGCGTCTATCGGGACTGTACCATTCTCGATAATGTCATCGTTCGAAATGGTGCTGAAATTCGTGAAGGCTGTCTGCTCGAGGAAGGCGTCGAACTCGGTCATACCGTCGGCCTGAAACAGACGATTCTGATGTCCAATGTCGTTGCGGGATCACTCATCAATTTCTGCGATGCCCTGATGTGCGGCGGCACCAGCCGAAAAAATCATTCCGAAATTGGCTCATGCATGGCGCTCTATAATTTCACGCCTCAGGGGGATAAATTTGCCTCTATTTTTGGGGATGTCGAACATGGTGTCTTTTTAAACTGCAAACCAATTTTTATCGGCGGACAGACCCAGATTGTCAGCCCCGTACATATCGGTTTTGGCTCGGTACTCGCTGCAGGTTCAAAACTCACGCATTCGATCGGAGATAATCGCATTGTATCTTTCGACGGCCATGAAAGTGATCACGAATACAATCCAAACAGAATATCGCATCCCATCGAAAGAATAAGATTGAGCAGATTTTATATGATCGCATAATAAGCATAATTAACAGAGATAAT
>JAGACY010000267.1 GCA_017613855.1 Pseudomonadota bacterium | reverse complement strand
TCTCGATGTATGCACGCCAATTCGTCGGTGCCATCAAGCGCCCCACGGTCGAAAAGATCGACGGCATCACGCCTTCGATTGCAGTCACCCAAGGGACTTCGAGCAACAATCCCCGTTCGACCGTCGGCACCGTCACAGAAGTCTACGATTTTATGCGCCTTTTATGGGGACGTGCAGGCGTTCAGGTTTGCCCCAACTGCAAAATCGAGGTATCCGCAACCTCCAAAGAAGCCATTGTTCAACGGCTCATGGCATGGCCGCCGCGCACCAAAGCCATTCTCTATGCACCAATTGTACAGCAGCGAAAGGGCATGCACGAAGAGCTGCTCAAAAAACTCAAAAAATCCGGTTTTTCCCATGTCCGCATCGACGGCCTCATGTGCGATCTTGCGGTCGTCGGACAGCTCAATAAAAATATCCGCCATACGATTGAACTCGTCGTCGATCGCGTCATCATCAAACCCGAGGCTCTCAGCCGAATCAGCGAAAGTGTCGCGACGGCCTTGCAATACGGGGGCGGTCAATGCCTCGTTGAGCGCCTCTTTGATGACGGCCCCTCGCAATTCAAGATTTTCAGCGAAAAATCGACATGCCCCAAATGCGGCATGTCATTCCCCGAGCTATCGCCCGATATGCTGGCCTTTAACAAACCCACGGGCGCATGCAATCATTGCAAGGGCATCGGCAGCGAAACCATCATGCGCAAAGAGTGGCTCATCGGCGATCCGTCTCTGCCCTTTATCGCGGCAAATGACAAGCCCATGGCATTTGTCCCACTTTCGAATGTCGAGGATGACGATGTCCGCGACACCATCGAAAAAAAAGTCAAAGCCATCCTCAAAAAATACAATTTCACGCCATCGTCCACCTGGAACGCGCTCGATTCCGATCAAAGCGATGCCATTCTCAATGAAATTGTAAAAGTTCTTTGCAAGCTCCTCGAAGACACATCCTGGCCCGAACTCGAAGATCATCTCAAAGCATTCTGCGATGAAATTCCCTGCTCGGAATGCGGCGGATCCCGTCTGCACCTGCATGCCCGAAATGTCTATTTTGCCGGCGAAAGCCTCGTCACCATTCAGGAAAAGACGATTCACGAAGCCATCGAATTTTTCGAGCATGTCACCACAGGCGAACTCGAACCGGTAGCGGCCCGTATCGTCGAAGATCTCATGCCTTCCCTGCTCGAACGCCTGCGGTTTGTCGAACGCGTCGGCCTCGGTTATCTCCAGCTTTCGCGCGGTGCCGTCACACTCTCGGGCGGCGAATCCCAGCGGATCCGCCTTGCTGCACTCCTGGGTAATGGCCTGACCTCAGTCACCTATATCCTCGACGAGCCCTCGATTGGATTGCACGCCCGCGATCAGGCACGCCTCATCGGGGTTTTGCAGGATCTACGCGATCGGGGCAATACCGTCGTCGTCGTCGAACACGATGACGCCACCATGCGTTCATGCGACTATCTCATCGACATCGGCCCAAAGGCTGGCCGCCATGGCGGAAACGTCGTTTATGCAGGCCCCCACTCCAAAATCGCTCAAATCCAGAACTCTCTCACCATCGATTATTTACTCGGCCGCAAAGAAGTCGAACTTCCCCAAAACCGCAGACCGACCGACAAAGGCTGGATCACCATCAAAAACGCGCGCCAGAACAACCTCAAAAACATCGATGTCGCCATTCCCCTCGGCTGCATCGTCTGTATTACCGGCGTCAGCGGCTCGGGCAAATCCACCCTCATCAACGATCTGCTTTTGCCCAATGTCCGAAGCTTCCTCGCCAAGCGCCCCATGCGCATGCAGTATTGCGACGATATCGAAGGCCTGGAACAAATCGACCGCATTCTCGATGTCGATCAAAAGCCCATCGGACGCACCCCGCGCTCCAATCCCGCCACCTATACCAAGGTATTCGATCTCATCCGCCCGCTGTTCGCCGCTCTCCCCGAAGCGCGCATGTACGGCTATACCGCATCCCGTTTTTCCTTCAATGTCGCCGCATCCAAACAGGGCGGCCGCTGCGAAACATGCAACGGCGCAGGCGTGCGCACCATCGAAATGAAATTCCTCTCCAATACCTACGTCCCCTGCGAGGATTGCCGCGGCAAACGCTTTAACGAAGCCACACTGCGCGTCCGCTACCTCGGCAAAAATATCGCCGACGTCCTCGATATGTCTTTCGACGACGCCCTCGAACTCTTTCAGGGACAATCCAAAATCGAAAAAATCCTCAAAGCCGTCTGCGATGTCGGCCTCGGTTACATCAAACTCGGCCAGCCCTCCCCCACCCTCTCGGGCGGCGAAGCCCAACGCATGAAACTCGCCAAAGAAATCGCCAAAACCTCGCGCACCAAAACGCTCTTTATCTTTGACGAACCCTCCACCGGACTCCACGCCGACGACGTCCGCCAACTCATCCGCGTTTTCAACACACTCGCCGATCTCGGCCATTCGATCATCATCATCGAACACAATCTCGATATCATCAAAACATCCGATTATCTCATCGATATCGGCCCAGAACCCGGCAAAGACGGTGGCGAGATCGTCGGCACCGGCACACCTGAATATATTGCCTCTCTGCCCAATTCCCATACCGGCAGATATTTAAAACCGCTCCTTGGGCTTTAATAGTCCTGGGGCGACCACCCCGGGTCGCCCCTACTCACCTATCTAATCCCGTATTGTATATTCACTATTCACTATTCACTATTCACTCATCCTATATATATATCATTATTTCTATCTATTTCCCCTAAAATATATTCATCATTCCGCATTCCAAGTTTCAAAAGTGAGCATCGTTAGATGCAAACAAATCCGTTTGTAAAAAAAACCATCATTCCAATCTCAGCGAATCTCGCAATACCCGATGTTTTTGCATACATAATTGCGCATTGCGCATTGCGAATTAAGAACGAAATTCTCCCTAAATTACAGACTTTCCCTTTAGTTTTGTAAATTCAGTTGCACATTGCACATTACACATTGCTAATTAAAACAATTTCGCATTCCAAATTTCAAAAGTGAGCATCGTTAGATGCAAACAAATCCGTTTGTAAAATCAAATAACAATGCATTGCTTTCTCTATGAATCTATCCATTTTCAATGGATTTGCGTCTTAATTGCTAACTGCTAATTGCTAACTGCTAACTATTAAAAGTGAGCATCGTTAGATACGAACAAATCCGTTTGTAAAAAACACCATCATTCCAATCTCAGTGAAATTTGCAATGCACAATGTCTTTGCATTCATAATTCCGCATTCCGCATTCCGAATTCCGCATTAAGAAAGCTGTCCCCCTTAGCTTCAGACTTTCCCTTTATTTTTCATCCCAATTACGAATTGCGCATCGCGAATTACCAAAATCCGCCAATATGCAATTGAATACCAATAATATTATTTACAATCTTCCCATTGTTGTCTGTATCGAGCCATGGAATCCAATCAAACTCAAACCCGATAATCAAATCATCCAAAAAGAAATCCAGGCGTGCTTTGAGCTTGAGCGATAAAAAACCGCCGCTGTCGACAGTCGAACTATAATTATTCTCTTCGACATAATAAACATCATCGTACCAGTCGTATGCCAAAGAACGCGTCGTATACTCATAGTCGAGAGACCATCCGGTATAGCCCACGCCAAATCCAATGGTTTGTGCAATCCCATCAGCAAATGGCCAATACGTCATGATCAACCCAGAAAATGAATAGGTCCACAGATCATGAAACTTCTCTTCGGTTGGACTTACAGAAAGATCACAATCGAATGATACTCCAAAATGTGCCCCCTTGTACCCTATATCTAATCCAAAGGAGAAACCATTCTCCTCCAAATTACCTTTGCTGACCTGGCCAAACCATCCCAAACTCATTCCGTAGGTAATGCCAGTCATAATATCATAATCATTGTCCCAATAGCTCAAACCACCACCGCTGTAGCTTGATGGCTCAACAGCTTCGGAAGCAGTTTGTTCCGGAGCAGGCTGTTCCGGCGGTACATAGGCTGGATTATCTTCGGGAGCAACCGCCTCAAGAGGAATCGGTTCGGAATAGACAGCATCCCCCTCATTGACAACAGCATTCATATCCCCGGTTTGTTCCAACGGTTGTTCATCTGCAGGATTTAAGTTCTCAGGCAAAACGTCAGCAGAAGCATTTGCATCAACCTCACTTCCTGGCATAACATCCACAGGAGTATCCGTAGCTGCAGGAGCAGCAGCAGACGAATCCCCTACCATCTGGCAATCGACATAGCTGCCGTTATCCAGTATGCAGCTCATTGCACCTGCCGAAGTCTGGATAATCTCTCGCTGAGGCTCAACTGGGACGCAATCGACAAGCGCATTATCGACCAGCAGGCAGGAATTTTTTCCATTGGGCATATCGACAGTCACACGTGCCTGTTCCTGAGCAGATGCAGTAAAAGAAACCAAACACACCACAGACAAAACGCATAAAATGACTTTCTTCATCCCTGGCCTCTCTATTCAATCTCAACCAATGCGAGAGTGATTATGAATCATTCCCCTGCGTTCACAAAGAACACAGAGTATTTAAAGTTTAGATTCGAATATCGATATGTCAAATAAAAAATCAGAACCACTACGATGATCATTTCGCAATGAAACAT
>JAGACY010000266.1 GCA_017613855.1 Pseudomonadota bacterium | reverse complement strand
CCTTTGCGAAAAGTAGATGCACCCAAAAACAAATAATCAATTTTTTGGTTTTGTATTATTTCTGACATGCCATAGCCTGCAGAAGGCAAAAAACGTGCATACTCATTCTTAGCCATCATGAGTAGCAAAACTGCCAAAAAGGCTGCTGTGAGCAAAATGAGTAAACGTTTCATGGCAATAACTCAGAAATTGGCATAAAGGAAAGCGGACTTGCCAAACTGACCAAACAGAATCATTATAACAAAAAAAGTAATCGTCCATCCCAGAGGGATGGGGAAATCATCATATTTGGAATTACAGATAATGCTTTTTTCAAAAATTCCGTAAATGCAAATACAAACAGCAAAAGTTAAGAAAATAGGCAGAGATGAACTGTCGCCGGTAAACTGAATGAGTGCCTCGGTAATATGCGCAGAAGATATGTGAAATTCCGTGACAGTCCGATATAGATAATGAAATGCTGAAGATATATTGTCTGATCGGAAGAATTGCCATCCGATGGTGACACCCATAAAAGTCGCCAGAATGGCTAAAGCTGATTTGAGCTTTTTGAATAAATGATTGCCTGCTTTGGGCAATGATGCAGACTGTGCATTCGACTGGTTAGGTGATGATTCTTGCAAAATTACGGGCGTATTGGAGGTCTTCTTTTTGTGTCTGGGGGTTAATACATTCCAGATGCCATGGATGAGCCCCCAGAATATAAATGTCCAATTGGCACCGTGCCAAAGCCCGCTGACGAGAAATGTGATGAGAATGTTGAGCTTTGTACGAACAGTACCAACCCGGTTTCCGCCAAGTGAGATATAAATATAATCCTTGAGCCAGCTGGTCAGAGAAATGTGCCACCTCTTCCAGAATTCGACAATATTTTTCGAGAAATAGGGGGCTTTGAAGTTATCCGGGCATTTCAGGCCAAACAAATTGCCGGTGCCGATGGCGATGTCAGAACATCCCGAGAAATCGGCGTAGATCAAAATGGAATACAATATCGAGCCTGATAAAAGTGTCATTCCCGATAATGTATCGAGTCTTGTAGAAACTCTGTCCAAATAGGGCAAAATGGGATTGGCAATGACGAGAATTTTAAATAATCCGAGAATAATGCGGCGAATTCCGATATTAAAAAGTGAAGCATCAAAACGCGGTGATTGATTGATTTGTGTTAAAAAATCGTCTGCTCTTTGAATTGGACCACACACAATTTGAGGAAAATAGAGCGTATAGGTAAGGAAATAACCCAAATGCGCTTCTGGCTTGTATTTGTTTCGATAGATATCAACCAGATAACCGATGAGTTTAAATGTATAGTAGGATATGCCCAGCGGCAAGGCCAGTTTTATGACATCTGCATGCACAGGTAGTCC
Source organism: Pseudomonadota bacterium (assembly GCA_017613855.1). The sequence goes on along the minus strand of JAGACY010000266.1, from coordinate 6,292 downwards.
AATTAACGCAAGGAAATCTGTGATGGATGTATAAAAGAAATTAAAATATTTAAAGATAAACAGAGACAGTATGCAGGGGACAATTCCCAAAACAAGCCAACGTTTAGCATGTTCGTTGGTAATCTTCTTTCCGATCCACCAGGTCCAGCATGCCGTACCAACAGCCAGCAAAAGCAAAAGTGGTTCTGCCGAAAGATAGAAAATAATACTTGCAGTGAGCAGGACGAACCATCGAAATCTGCCTGGCAGCAGGTAATAGACTGCCACAATGCAGAGAGCAAACAGCAATGTAAGAAGATGACTCGTGACCATATCGTGCAATTCACAGGTGAAACAGGCATTCTGCCTGCCACCGTGCTTATAACACAACCGATGTTTTCTGCATTTAAAATTATCCTCATATTTCACGTCGTTATGCTATGTTGTCATACGCAGCCTCAAATCCGCGCACTGGCGGTATGAAGAGGTGATTTTGGGGGCTTTTGGTCAATCCGAACGAGGCGTTGTTAACGTGTGAAGTGAACTCGGAGATTTACGTCGACAAGTCGATGATTCTGCACGAGTTAAACAAACTGCTGAACACCGAAGATTGTTTTGTCTGCGTCGCGCGACCGCGTCGGTTTGGCAAGTCGATGGCAGCGAATATGGTTGCCGTGAATTACGATGAAAAGACAAACGTGCATCCATGCGAGAGTAGACGGTTTGCTGTGTGATTGGCGCGCCGTATGCACCAATGGCGCGTAGGCGCGTGGCGCGGGCGTATCCCGCAGGGATAGCCGCGCTTCATTATAAATAAAAGCGAGCTGTAAAGACGTGTCGTGACACGTCTCAAAGCGAGCAGTGCGGCGTATCGCAGATAGCCGCACCACAATGAAAGCAATCCGCTTGCACGGCTTAAATGCAGGATAAACCAGACCGCCTGTTGGGCCTGTAAAGCAATGTTTAGCGATTCTAATCATCATTATTGAAAAATATGTTTCATTATATGCTATGATGTGAAATTAGTCGGTAGTTTGGCGTGAGTATGCTATTTGGAGTTTGAATATGATTTCATCGAAAATGAAACGATTATTTTATGTGGTGTTGTTATCTTTGGGTTGTGTCAATATGCAGTCTGCATTTGCCCAGACACCGGAATTGCAGATGGCGTCGGGAACACCGATAACTTCTGCTGACAATAAACAAGAAGAGACGGTCGTTTTTCCAGTGCCAACGGCTGCAGAAGGTGCCGAATTGCTTCAGTACGAAAACATTTCATTTGAAGCTGATGAAACTCCGATGCCCGATGTTGCACCAATCGTTCGTTCTGCCCGAAAAAACAAAGATGCATCCTCTATGTTTATCACGCACATGATGTATCGCGACCGTATCGGCGACGTGGCCTATTTCGATGAGGGCAGAAGGAAAGATGCCGAATTGTCTGAAAAAAAAATGCATCGCGAAATGATTCGCTGGCGTGACGAGGCTGTTGAGGCCGGTTATGAACTCGCTTTATTGGCAAAGAATCCATCTGTACAGTACGAAATCAGCCCGTTATTTTCGAACGATGATGAATTTAAAAAGGGTCTGAACTGGCTAAAAAAAGCCGCGGCACGCGGCTATGGCAATGCTGAATATGTTCTCGGTCTTGTCTATTTTAATGGTGTAGGAACAAAGCGCGATAAGAAAAAAGGATTTGAATTGCTGGTACGTGCGGCATCTCACGGCGTGATCAATGCCTATTATGCGGTCGGCATGATCTATGAAATGGGACTCAACGGTAAAAAGAACACCGACAAATCCCTCTATTGGCTTGAGAAAGCAGTTCACTTTGGCAGCAAAGACGCCATCTTTATACTTGCTATGAAATATGCCGATGGTATTGATGTTCCCCAAGATGAGAAAAAAGCTGCCGAACTCGAAAAGCTGGACACCAGGTATCATGCCTGGACGATGCTGCATGCCAGTTACAATGGGATGTTTTCTCACAGGTACTGCAGAGAAATCTATGATGAGAGTGCCATTGGGCATACGTACTATGTTGGTGGGTGTGAATCCCATGTTGATTACTTTGATCGTTTTGGTGGTTATGGCGATGAAGATGAAGAAGATGATGAGGATAAGAAAAAAAAGTTGGATGATATCGCCGCATTTTCTCTTGATTATAAAATAGATTACCGGCTGGCAGCACTGTGGTTAAAGAAAGTCGCTAATTTTGACAGAGAGCAGACTTACATGCTGCGTTCACAAACGCATCACCTGAACGGATGCAGCGGAGGGCTGGATGACACAGATTTTGAGACCATTATACTATCCCCACATGAAACCAGCAGAGATGATTACGATAACTATCCACGGGCATATAAAAAGATTGTCATTTCAATCGTGGATCATCATGTTAAACCGTCAAAACTCAGGAAATGGCTGATAGATAAGGCAGATTCTGGCGACAAGGATGCAATACTGACATTGGCTCGTTTATATGATCGAACCAATTATGGCATATACGAGGTCACTAAAGCCAGCGGCGGTGATTATCATCGTGATGCGGTCCGTGATGCAGATTATGACGACAATGAACTGGAAGTCGGAGATGAGTCTGATCAAAAAGATTTAGCTGTAGAATTTGGCTTTTACAAAAATGGACCAAGTAAGCACGAAATAATGAAGAATTTAGTAAAAGCTTTTGAGTATTATGAAAGGGGTGAATACTATGCATCCGCAGTCCGTGATGCAGAACTTTTGGGCAATGATTTGAAGAAGGTCAACTATAATATCAGGCCCAAAACGGAAAAATCATCTGAATGGTTTGAGAAAGCGCTCATGCTCAGTGAGCGTGGATATCAGCATTATATTCAGGCGAATAGCGATCAGGATGACATTAAGGAAAAGAATTATAAAGCCGCCAGCCATTTTGCCGAAAAGAGTGCAGATATTGCCCGCAAACTTGGAGATGAATCCAAAGCAATTGAGTACTATTCTCTTGCACTGGCTGCGAATGAAAGGTTGAAATCGCTCAATAAACGAATGCAATTTGTGAATGCAATCAAACTGGCGAGATTATATGATTCTGGTGAAGAATCTGTGCAAGATAAGGCCAAAGCGTCAGAAGCATATCAAACAGCGCTGATGTGTGCATCGAATTCGGTTTATCAATACGGCGGCGTTATATTTGGTCGTGGCTATGATGCTGGTTACGGCGTTTTTGATTTGAATGAATTCTTTGATGAATTCGATGATTATTTAAAAGATATATTGGAAGCCGCAGAACGTCTGGGAAATATCAGCTATGAGGGAACCAATGTATCATCCCCAAATAAATCGCTTGCTACAGAGGCGTATGCACGTCTTTGGGAACTGAATTCATATATCAATACACAAGATAAGAAAGTCGATGTTCCCAAAGATGCAATTAAACTTGCTCAAAAGCTCATTGAAGAACTTCCCAGAATGGATTTGCAAAAAGAAGTAGAAAAACAGATTCTGGCAGAAAAAGGGAAAAATCCGGATGGCTTCTTTGTATTTAAACAGGTCCTGAATCCATGTGAAAGAGATGATAATTGGGATCATTTAGAATGCCTTGTTGAGAGTGATGAAGTCGAATGTGAATATCGTACCTGTCGCGTGGAAGCTCCCTATAGGGAATCGTTAGATAAAGCAATTGTAGCGATTACTGCACTGAATCTTGCCGGCGGTTCGTTCGATATCGAAAAGATTCGAAACACTTTTTATTATCTTGCGATTTATAATAACTGGAAAGGGTTGAATCTTAACCTTAATGATAGTTCTGCCGTGTACCGAAAATTAGTAGAATTTCTGAATATGGTTGAAGATAGACATCGTTCATATCAAGGCGATTATTATTTTAAAGATTATGAAATGAGAAAAGTATATTACATCTGGTATTTACGCCAGATTCCGTATGCTGCGGCTGACAAATTCAAGACGCTTCAAACCGATAAATCCTGGGAAGAATATATGAATGATGCCCGGGAACTTGTTCAGCAGAATGAGCAGCTTCGTACGGCGTTTGGCTACGATCCTGCGATGATTGTGCAGAAGTTTGGTGTTTTGGGGAGTGCCGCCAAATAATAGATGACGCCGCGTATTGCTGCAGGCAATAGCGGCGGAAGCGAGCTGTAGAGACGTGTCGTGACACGTCTCAAAGCGAGCCGCGGCGCGTATCGCAGATAGCGTCGCCCCCAAAATTAACGCTTAAAAATTGATATTCAGGCGAAGGCCCGGATTGATTTGATGGACCAGATGCATTTCGATTTCGAATTCGTCTTTCGGCTTTATAAATCCAAGATTGTAGTCGATGCCGACACCAATGCCGATACTGTCTGTGACATAGTAAGCAAATCCTGCAGTCAGTCTTATGGCAAAACATGCATCTGAACCGTCGCCGGCTCCATACATTGCACCAGGGCCTCCTCCAACGCTGAATTCGATATCATCGTAATATGCACCAAATATGCCGCGAACCACGGCAAACGATCCTCCGTGAAATGCTCCGCTGCTTTCCTCATCGTAGTCATCGCCGCCGCTTGTAGACCAAACCCCGCCTAAATCCTGGTCAACATAGACACCGATATAGCGTTGAAAACGGTATCCTAATGATATTGTGCCGTTAACACCTATCATGGTGTCACCGGCTCCAGGGCCACTGTGCGCCAGAATTAAGGCAGAGATACCCAAACGAGCATCAAATCCTTCGTGGACGGCATCTGCATAGGCATCAGCAGCGCATAAAGAACCTATCAGTGCGGTAATACAGAAAAGTTTTTGGGACAATCTCATAAATACTCTCGAAAGAAAGGCTATAAAAACCAGTGTGGATAAAGCTTAAGGATAATGGCATTCCAAGCTTTGAGCTTGTTGTCCGGAGCTCATTGAACTGCTGTTCCTATTAAGCTCCGGGCGTGTCAAATGAATATATTATCCGATATAATCGCATTTCATATAAGGACGCAGTGCATCTGGAATGCGGATGCGGCCATCTTCTTCCTGATAGTTTTCCATGATGGCGACGAGTGTGCGGCCAACGGCGAGCCCCGAACCATTCAGGGTATGGACGAAAGCGGTTTTCTCTTTGCCATCGGGGGTACGATAGCGGATATTGGCGCGGCGTGCCTGATAGTCGCCGAAATTCGAGCAGCTCGAAATCTCGCGGTAGCAGTTTTGCGAGGGCAGCCAGACTTCGAGATCGTAGCATTTGCGGGCCGAAAATCCCATGTCGCCGGCGCTGAGCAGCATGACGCGGTACGGCAGGTTGAGTCGTTTGAGGATTTCTTCGGCATCGTTGACGAGCGACTGGTGTTCAGCTTCACTGTCTTCGGGTTTCGAGAACTTGACGAGTTCAACTTTGTCGAACTGATGCTGACGGATGATGCCACGGGTATCTTTGCCGTAGCTGCCGGCTTCGAGGCGGAAACATGCGCTGTAGGCGGCGTATTTAATCGGCAGTTGGTCTTCGGTGAGCAGTTCGTCGCGGTGTAGGTTCGTGACGGGGACTTCGGCTGTCGGAATGAGGAACATGTCTTCATTCGTTTTGTAGGCGTCTTCTTCGAATTTCGGGAGTTGGCCGGTGCCGGTCATCGAAGCGCGATTGACGATGTATGGAGGAATGACGAGTTTGTAACCGCGTTCGGCGTGGCAATCGAGCATAAACTGAATTAGCGCGAGTTCGAGGCGAACGGCATCGCCCATCAAAAATGTAAATCTGGCGCCAGACACCTTGGTGCCACGGTCGAAATCGAGTGTGCCGTGTGCTTCGCCCAAATCGTAGTGTGCTTTGGGTTCAAAAGTGAATTCGCGCGGTGTTCCCCAGCGTCGAATCTCGACATTGCCTTCTTCGTCTGCGGCCTGCGGCACGTCATCGCCGGGAATATTGGGGATATACAGCATCATATTGGCGAGTTCTGCGTCAATTTCGGCGCGGCGGGCATCGATTTCCTTAAGTTCGGTGCTCATGGCCTTGAGCTGTGTGCGCAGTTCGGCGGCCTGTTCCTTGTCGAGCGTGCGCATCTGGTCGCTTGCCTGGCGCTGTTCAAAACGCAGTTGGTCGTAACGCTGGCATTTAGCGCGGCGTTCGTCGCTCAGGGCGCGCAGATGGTCGAAATCGACCTTGGCATTGCGGAATTTGAGGCCATCAATCACTTTATCGAGGTTGGCGAGGACATATTTCACATCCAGCATATAGAATCTCCTGTTGTTATTACAAATCAGGGGCGATTGAATTCGAACCGCCCCCCAAAAAATGGGATTATTACTCCATTTGATAAAGGGGTTTCAATGATTTGTTTTATATTTT
>JAGACY010000035.1 GCA_017613855.1 Pseudomonadota bacterium | reverse complement strand
CCTCCTATTTGTGTGAAATATCCAATGTTTACATTTTGTTTTATGTTATTCTATTTTAGAATAACAACGGAGGGGGTAGAGGGGGCAAAGGGAAATGACTTGAAATCGGCTTATTCGTCCCATAGAATACGATTTTGAGACCGTGGTTTGGTATTTACCAGGTTGCTGTGGTCTGGAGAATGGAGACAACAGGGAAACTCATGTACATAGATAAGATACTCAGCATTGATGACATTACACAGCTGGTGAGTGTGCAGGCAAAGAAATATGGGGTAGAGCGTGTGTACCTGTTTGGGTCTTATGCCAGAAATGAGCAGACACCTCAAAGTGACATCGATTTACGAATTGATAAAGGCAATGTGAAAGGTCTTGAAATTGCTTCGCTGCTTTTGGATTTGGAAGACTCATTGCAGAAAAAAGTTGATTTACTTACCACAGGTGCAGCCAGTGAATCATTTTTGAAGATGATTCATCCGGAGGAAAAACTGATTTATGAAGCTGAATAGCAGAGATAGGCATATTCTTGAGCATATATTGGAGTATTGTAATCAAATCGTTGAAACGATGGATCGATTTGGTGTGGACTATGAGTTATATAAAGATGATTTCGTATATAAGAATGCCATTGCGCTTTGTATTATTCAAATAGGAGAACTTGTTGGTAATCTGACAGATTCATTTAAAGAAAGTGATTCAGATACCATGGAGACAAATTAAAGCAGTCAGAAATATCGTCGTTCATCATTATGGTTCGGTGGATCCACAGGTCACATGGGAAATCATTACAACGGATATTCCTAAGCTCAAACACTTTTGTATGAAGATGGTTCACAATTATCCAACAGATGAAGCATGATTATTTATGGAAGTCCGGGTTTTAAGAAATTTTATTGTCATCGCACGCGAAGGCAATATGACGCGGGCCGCAGAGCGGCTCCATATCTCGCAGCCGGCTTTGTCGAAGCAGATGAAAGAGTTGGAAGAGGAACTCGATAAAAAGCTGTTTCGGCGCGGCAGCGCGAGTATGCATTTGACTGAAGAAGGGATGCTGCTGCTCCAACGCGCAGAAGATATTGTGGCGATGGTCGACAAAACGGTGTCGGAATTTAAATCGCTGGATGATATTACAGGCGGAGATATCTATATCGGCTGTGCGGAATCGTACCAGATTCGTTATATTGCCGAGGCTGTGAAATCATTTCTGTCGAAATATCCCGGAGTGCGGTATCATTTGACGAGCGGCAACACAGAGCAGGTTGCAGAAAGATTAAATCGAGGACAACTGGATTTCGGGCTGATTTGCGAATCGCCGGATTTATCAAAATATAATTATATCGAAATACCCGTACCGGATGTATGGGGGCTTGTAATGCGCAGAGACAGCAAACTTGCCAAAAAGAAATCTATTCGTTACGAAGATTTGATTGGTTTGCCGCTGATTTGCTCAATACAGGCCATCTACACAGATTTTCCGCGCTGGTGCGGGGACAAAGTTGAGAAACTGAATATATTTACTACATTTAATCTATTTTATAATAGCAGTGTTTTTGTCAAAGAAGGCCTGGGATATATGTTGATTTTTGATAAACTGGCAGATACCGGTGAGGAGAGTGAATTATGTTTTCGGCCGTTGGAGCCCAGACTTGAGACCAAGCTGTATATCATTTGGAAAAAACATCAGCAGTTTACGCCGGTTTCTGGTTTGTTTATGGAGGAGTTGAGAACCGTGTTGGAGGGGAAATAGGTTTAGAACTCGCCAGTCTTGGGGAATTTGGTGTTTTACCTGAAGGTCAATCGTCGAACGGCAAAAACAAAACCAATTATTGTCAAGGGTATGATATACTTCAAATTGTGCGGGGGTGGATGATCTGGCGATATCCCCTGCTTGAGCTGTGGAACTTTGTGTGCAGGTGATTAGATGGAACTCAACCAATTACAGCAAATTGTCGTCGTTGCGGATGAAACCGCGCTTTGCCGTGCTGCCAAGAAGTTACACATTTCTCAAAGTGCATTGACGAGGTCTATTCAGCGGCTTGAGGATGAACTTGGCACGCAGTTGTTCGATCGAACCCACAACAGCATTAAACTGAATGAGGCTGGGAAGATCGTCGTCAGGCATGCCCGGCTTATGCTTAAAGAAGCAGATGCGCTTATGGCGAATCTTGACGCATTGAATAAGCATCTTCAGACACTACACATTGTGACATGTAGCCCGGCACCATTATGGAAACTGTCATTTGAACTTTCGAAAGAATTTCCTGGGATTCGAATAACCTCAGATATGCCAAATGAGAGTGAGCTTGTATCACAACTTTTGACCGAAAAGGCCTCGATTGCAATTACACGTCATGAAATTCATACGGATGAAATTGACTCAATGCCATTGATGGATGAGCAGACATATATGCTGGTTCCTATCTCGGATCCGCTAAGTAATAAGAAAGCTATTCATTTTTCTGATCTTAAAGGCAGAGAAATTTGTGAATATACTCATACGGGGTTTTGGCATCAGTTACTCCGGGAGAATATTGAAGATGCACATTATTTAGATTATGACGATATTATGGTTTATTTTAATGCTGTCATAACTCAAAAGCCGCTGACTTTTGTCTCTGGTGCTCATAATCTCAACATCGATACGGATGGTTGTGTTCGTATCCCCATTGCCGATAAGGAAGCTACAGCACATTGTTATATCGTCTGGTTAAAGAAGAATAAACCGATTTTGGCGACTATCCTTAACTGGATAACGAAGATATCCAGGGAATGGTGAATTTAATTCTTTTTATGCGTGAAACGCATAGTGATTGCAATCATTGCATTTTACAGACTGAATGAATGTCGCTATCTCACATGTATGCCCTGAAGAACAGGGCATGAGGCTTGAGTTTTTAGTGTCATAGCGACCGGAAGTATTCAGAAAATCGCGAGCCGTATTGACCTCACCCACCCCCCAGCCGCTTTGCGGCTGTCCCCCTCACCTCTACAGTTTTGCGAGGGAGGGGGGAGGGCAATAGGCGAGCGCAAGAGGGCGTATTGGCCAACGGCCAATAGCCCGAAAAGCGAGGTGTATCGGCGGAGCCGATAGCCGAGCGACCAAAAAAGGAGGGAGTTATGCGAAACAACCATTATTTCAGACTGGCGATTTTGATGCTGGCAGCTAGCTTTTATGGGTGCGGCGATGATGCGTCTACCCCGACAAATACGACCAGCGGCGGTTCTGAGAATTCCGGTGGGACAGTATCTGCCTATTGTGGGGATGGCATTCAGAGCGATGGCGAAGAATGCGATGGGAGCGACTTTGATTCGAATCTGAAGGTTTGCGGTGATGGTTTGGAGGAGATGGCTTCGCCGGTTTGGCGTTGTACGGACAAGTGCAAGATCGATTCGAGCCAGGCGTGCCAGGGGCTTTGCGGCAACGGCAAACTGGATGCCGGGGAAGAATGCGATGGCAGCCAGTTTGATACGGGCCTGAAAAGCTGCGGATCGGATAAGAATGAGGTGAATTCGAATGGTTGGATTTGCACGTCGGACTGCAAAATTGATTCGTCGAATGCTTGTTCTTTAGCGAGCTGCGGTGATGGCAATTTGGACGATGGTGAGGAATGCGATGGGGATGCATATAATGAGATTTATAAGGTATGCCCGAATGGCCAGGAAGAGAAATCTCAGGCGAGTTGGGCATGTTCGGAGACTTGTCATGTAGTGGCTCAAAATGCCTGTCAGGATCTTTGCGGCAATGGCAAACTCGATGCTAGCGAGGAATGTGATGGCAGTCTGTTTGATGAATCCAAAGTCACCTGTAACAAAGACCAGGAGAAGACGCCTTCGTCGACGTGGTCGTGTTCGGCATCGTGTACCATCGTGAGAGACAATGCCTGTCTGGATCTTTGTGGCAATGGCAAGCTGGATGACGGAGAAGTCTGTGATGGCAGCTTGTTTGCTTCGAATGCGAAAGTCTGCCCGGAGGGAGCAACAGAAATCAGCGATGGTTCCTGGGGATGCAGCTCTTTATGTGAGGTCATTACAGAGAATGCCTGTAAAACGGAGACAACCCCCGGAGGGAACAATGGCAAGGATGAATACGATTCGGATGGCTGTCAGATCATCAATTTATCGAGCCCATCTTCGTCGAACAGCAATGTCACGGTGAACACGGAGACTGCGGGTGAGCTGGTGATTAAGGTTAAAGCAAATGTCTGTACGCATTTGAAGGGAACATTTGACGGAATGGTCAAATTGAAGAACCCGAACGATATCGATTTGCAGGTCAAACTGGATAATGTGACGATCAAGAGCGACGCGTATCATGGACAGCTCAAGTTCAACAGCAGCGCATTGTGCAAGGGCAATACTTACAATGTAGAGCTGATTGGGACGAATACGATTACCGGTGCGGCGCATGAGGATTCGAAAAATACACTGAAATGCGAATCGAATCTGGCGATAAGCGGCAGCGGTAATCTGACAGTGAATGCGAAATACAAGACGGGCATTAAAGTTGACGATGTGTTTACGATGAACGGCGGCACAGTCAATGTGAATCTGTCCAGAACTGCGAGCAACAATGAGAATGGATTTGGTGCCAAGATTGTAAATGGGTTTGTGATGAATGACGGCACGCTGAAGATCACAGCGAATGACAACATGACTTGTTATGAATCGCGTGGTTTAAAGGTGGAAGGTTTTGACGCAGTCGCCAGTACGGATGAAGATTATGACGAGTGGAATACGACGGATTGCAAGGGGTATGGGGCTGGCAAGGGTTATGTGAAAATCAATGGCGGCACGATTGTGATTTCATCGGATGCGAAGGCATTGTTTGCTGGCTGGGATGTGAGCGAGGATGCCGTGACCTCGAGTACGGATGACGATCCGCTGCCGGATGTGACGATCAATGGTGGGTCACTCAATTTGGCGACGCGTGCAACACCGAGAGACAGTCAGGGCGGTGGCGGTCCTGGAGGTTCTGGCGGCCCCGGAGGCAGCAGCAGCAACAGCTGTGGCAGCAGCAATACGCTGGCACCTGAAGGCATTGAAGGCAAGCATGGTGTTTATATCAACAACGGTGAAATCATTATTACTGCAACCGATGACAGCATCAATGCCTCATCGAAGAATAAGGCTGTGCTTGAGCTCAATGGCGGCAAAATCTATGCTTTGAGCAGCAAGAACGATGCAATAGACTCCAATGGTACGTTCAAGATCACGGGGGGATTGGTTGCGGCGTTTGGTGCCAATGGGGCCGAGCACTCGCTGGATGTGATTGAAGGCGGCACGATCTATTTTAGTGGCGGCACAATATTTGGTCTGGCTGCGAATGCCGAGACGCCGTCTGCAACCAAGGGGTCGTTTATTCAAACTTCGGTGTCCAGTCCTGCGGGTAAGACGTTTGCATTGACGGAGAGCAATTCGACGACGGCATTGGCGGCATTAAAGGTTCCAAGTTCGTATTCGAGCGGTACAAAACTGATTATCATGCATGCCGGTCTATCGAGCGGAACGAGCTATAATTTGTACACCAATCCGACGGTAACGCCAGCCACCGGTTCTTCATGGTTTAACGACACCATTCTGGATGAAACCGGCACGGTGAGCGGAAGCAATCCGACTTCGGTGAAGGCAGGGAAAAGCAGTGGTTCCGGAGGTCCGGGAGGTCCGGGAGGAGGATTTTAATATATTATTCTTTTTTGGGGCGGGCGTGACGGTAAGACCAGGAACACAAAATCCACAAACAAATTCAGGAATGTGATAGAAGAAGAGTGGGGGGCGTGTGGTATTGAGGTAAGTTATGTTGGACGATTCATTGGCTGTTTATCGAGACATAGAGAATATCATTCGCAGTTACGGCGCGGTATCGCTCGAAGATATGAAAAGCGTTCGGCTGATGAATCGTATCGACACGAAGTATCTGGTTCGCGTTTTGGATATTAAGCGTCTGCTTGCTGAATCTGCAGGTGATTATTCTGTACAGGAAGTAGATGGGGAAAGAAATATTGCTTACCATACAATTTATTATGATACATCTGATTACAAAATGTATATTGCTCACCAGAATGGGAAGAAAACTCGCGAAAAGATAAGAATGCGGACGTATGTGTCTTCGGGGCTTTCATTTTTGGAAATCAAGAATAAAAACAACCGCGGGAGAACCGACAAAAAGCGCATCAAGGTTGACGTAAACAGCGATTATATGCATACTGAAGAAACCCGTAGATTTTTAGCGAAACATGCTTGGTTTAGCCCTGATGAGCTTGTACCGCATCTTGAAAATCGTTTTAATCGTATTACGCTCGTGAATCGTGGGATGACGGAGCGTTTGACGATAGATACGGGGCTTTGTTTTCATAATTACACAAATGATCGAAACGATTCGCTTGCCGGAATTGCGGTTGTTGAACTCAAGCGCGACGGAAGGACATTGTCTCCCCTGCACGATTTGTTCATCCGAATGCACATCCATACGATGG
>JAGACY010000265.1 GCA_017613855.1 Pseudomonadota bacterium | reverse complement strand
GCTCGGACATCGGGCTGATAGCTGATTGATCTGGTCGAACTTTTCTCCGATTTGATTTAGAAGTGATTGATCTTTAAGAGTTTTTATTTCTTCCAATGCAGCATTGAATTCGTCTTTGGGAATGGCATCGAGTGCTTTTTGAGTATCTTCACAAGTCGGCAATTGCGAAGCCGCAAGCACTTTATCGAGAAAGTGGCTTAAATCCTGGGCCTGAGCTGCTGCCGGCAACATGAGGAATGCTAATGCTATGGGGAGAATGCTAATTTTCATTGTGAACTCTTATCATGAATTCGGAATGCGGAATGCGGAATGCGGAATTAGGATGCAAAACTAAAGGGGAAGTCTGATTAATTCGCAATGCGCAATTCGCAATGCGCAATTGAAATGCAAAACTCAAGTTGAAGTCTAAGCTAAAATAACTATCATTTTTTAGGAATAACCTTGGGAATACCCCCATTAGCTAACTGCTAACTGCTAACTGCTAACTGCTAACTGCTAACTGTGCATTAAGCATTATTCAATACTCGTTTTCCCATCCTTGCCGGTAAGAAATGAAACGGTTTTTCCATCGAGGCGAATAAAGAGATTTCGTTTTTCAGAAGGTTTGCTGAATTTTGAAAAACTGATTTTGGATTGCTTGAGTTCTTTGCGTTTCGAGTTAACCGAATCGAAATAGGTTTTGAGATCTTTTCCCGGTTCGACCCAGAGTGCGTCAATTCCGGGATAATAGATGGCCGTCGGGAAATCTTTGGAGGTCAAAGTCCATGAGGCACAGGAAGGATTTTCGGGGGCTTCCAGATATTTGGCAATCCCTTTGAGCATGTTGCATTCGGCCGCATCAGCCCATTTTAAATGAATCGGCTCAGTTCTTTCTGCGGCATCCTGCCATGCAGTGACAATGGGAGATTGAATGGCTTTGGCCAGGGATTCGAAAGCATTCGCCGGAGGAAGGGGGGCAGTAACTTTGTCGGCGGATGATGTGGCAGAGAACTGGAATTCCATTGCGTCGGCAATTTTCAGGGTATAGCGAGCCATCAGGGTGCTGCAGTCCGGGCTTTTGGCTTGATTGCAGGCAATTTCGGGAGGTGAAAGCTTTGCAATGGCAGATTCGATGGGGGCAATGGCTTGTGCAAAAGCTTCGTCCGTTCGGAATTTGGCGTCAAACCAAAGGGATGGACTCTCTCCCGTTGCAGCTGAGAAACCCTCCGGAGGCGTTTCGAGCGGCTTATCAAACATAATCATGCCGGCAGTTTCCCCGACTTTGAGTGCAATGCCCGAATCATTCAATGCCTTTTGCAGTGCCTGGCCCAATTCGCCGGTGCTTTGAATAAAGGATTTGCCATCGACGATAATATTGAATGGTGCTGCATTAAGACAATTGGAGATGGAAATAATCTGATATTTCTTCTGATTCTTTGTAAATTCAATGCGATACTCAGGCATGTTCGCCTGATGACGGCATGTATAATAGCCATCTGCAGGAATCAAATTATTATCAGCAGAGGTGATTAACGCTTCGAGTGATTGAACCGCTTCGTCCGAGATATCGCGATTTTGCAGACGCCATGTGGATTTCCCATCATCCGACTGGTAGTGTTTCCAATTGGCATACGTATTTTTTTGTGCTGCTCCGGGGTGCATGCGTACAAATGCAATCGCATCCTCGGGGATCTCTTTCCAGACGACTTCAGGAGCTGCTGGTTCGGGGGCAGGTGCATTGTCTGCTTTTTGACATGATGTAAAAAAAAGTCCCAATAAAACAAAAGATAAGATGTATTTTTGCATAATTATTATCTTTGTTGTGTGTTCGGTATTGATGTCATGGGGATTGAGCAAACCCGATTGTAGAAAACAAATGATTGCTCAGACAATGAACCCTGCAATGACCAACGAAATACCATTTATGATTCCGAATGCCGAATGTATTCTGATATTGCTAATTCATTCCATGAAAAACCTGGCTGAGGATTTCGGGCAAATCTGGCGTGTAAACTTGTGAAGGTGCAGCACAAATCGTAAAAACAAGCATTTTCCCTTGAGCTGGCAGCAGGCTGAGTGCACAGCGCCGGTCGATGCCATTTTCAGTTCCCGTAAAATCGGTATTATAAAAAGTCAGTTTGGGGCATTTCTTTTTGTCGCATTCCGTTTTTTCCTCGGTTTTGCTGACTTTTGCATCCGAAACTCCGAGTTGACTGGCGGCAGATTTGATGATGCTTGCTGCCATCGAGGATTCGTCGAGCATTGGGGGCAGGCTGAGCAGGTCGATGGTGAGGACAGCCGGTGCATGCGTTCGTGTTTCAGTGACGACAAGGCGGTTCTGAGCCTCGTTCTCCTGCGGTTCCCACATAAAGGGAAGCGTCAGATTGCCAAGGGTTTTCGAGACAAACGGCTGATTGATCTGAACCTGAATGGTTTCTTTAGCAGGATTGGCTTGTGGAACCTGGGGATCATCAGGTGCTTGGGCAGAACCCACGACAGGAAAGAGGGCCAAACTGGCGAATGCTATAATTTTGAATAGGCGCATGGATTATTTTCTCGAAATGGCGCCGCTTTTCTTCGAATACGCGTCGCCTGCGCAGCCTATGGGCGTTGCCCATACGGCGCGCAAAATATTAAAATGTGACAGTGAGATTGGCTGATGCCGAGTCCTGAGAGACACCAAACGAAGGCGTAAAGCGGACTGCCTGTGGATTATCATTGTTCCGCGGGAGTACTCTGTCCAAAACCAAAAGGACTGCTCCCGCTGTTGTTGCTATAATACCAATACTCGCCAGAGCCAGGCCACTGTTGTATTTGGTTTCATTGCGCTCTGCAAAGGGGCCTTCATTATTAAGGGTAAACTCATCATTGGAATTGGCGACGAGTGCCGTTCCTGTAATGGTGAATATAAGACCTACGCCGGATGTTACAATACCAGACCAGAACAGCGCGCCCAGAGGTTTGTCTTCACCGACTGTAACGGCATCACTCACGCGTGACTTTGCGGTTCCCGTTTGTCCGGAACCATCGGAAGCTGCATTCGAATCAGAATCCGAATCTGTGGGGTAGAGGCCGTTGGATTCGTTGCGGCGCATTTCGATGACGATATTTTTCATAATCTTGTCATCTGGATTAATCGTGACAGAGCGTTGCTCGGGCATGTATTGCTCTGCCATGGCGACAATCGAATGTTCACCGACTTTGAGATCATGGGTTGCCGTACAGGGAATGGGATCTGCATCGTCAATACTGATCATGGCATTTTCCGGCACGCAGGTGATCTTGATTTTACCCGTTCGGTCGTTGCATTGCTTGGAGAGCTCTTCGATGTAGCCTTTCACTTTTTCAGCACTTTCTGCAGAGGAAAGTGCATATTCCCGATAGTATTCAAGGGCATGTTCGCAATCACCCATCATGTGGTAGCAACGGCCGATATTGTAGGTGACATCGGGAATATTATTGAGCATTTTGGCTTTCTGGAAGGACTGGATTGCAGCTTGATATTCTTCGGGATTGTCTGCACCCGCTTTGTAATGGGTGACACCTTCGAGAATATACTGTTCAAATTGTTCCTGATTGACCAGTTCGGCATGCGCAATACAAGGTATTGAAGCCAACAATGCTGCAAGAATAAGGGAACGTGTATAGTGCATGATTTATAATCCTAATGATGTAAATTGACAGAACACATCAGATCATCAAACGATCTGGTAACCTCAAATTAAAACGCAATAATTATGCCAAGGTTATTTCGCGAATTTTCCGCCGCATGAACCAACGATAATTCTCGGCTGTTCCGGATTGACGAATGAAGCGGTGCTCATGCATTCCGCTTTTTTGCTGACATAATCGAGGATGACTTTCTTAATGACTGGCCCTTCCTCAATGAGTTTGGCATTTGCAAAACCAACGAGATGGTCATCACCGCCGTTGATAATAAAATTGCTCGTGGCAATTTTGTAAGTTTTTTGGGGATCGAGCGGTTTGCCGCCGATGAGAATATTATCGCACAGGCAGTTGTTTTCCCATTCTTCCACTTTTCCGTCACCGTTCAGATCTTCGGGATTCTTGCAGTCAGCTTCGATTTGATATTTAACACCGGCAACCTGGTCATGCCCGTGTTTCCCGGAAGCGCTGATTTTGAGCGTTTTGATGACATCCGCTCCGGTTACTTCGACGAGATGCAGGTAATTGTCAAATGGCATGAGTGCATTGAGGCTTTCACGATAGATTTGGCCTTTGGGCATATCGATGCGCACGCCGCCTGCATTCTGCAGGGTCATGTCGGCTTGCGGATAATAGCTCCACATGGCATCAGCTATCATGTTCCCGAGGGGACACTCACCAGTTCTTGATTTCTTGATATCTTCGGTAAAACACCCGATGACGTCGCAGCGGTTTTCTGACATTTTCCCTTCGTATTTGGCGACAATATCGACACCGGTCTGGCTTGGCATGAGCATTTCGCCTGCGACCATGATGGGCTTGAGAGGCGCTTTTTCCTGGCCACAGGCAACATCAATGGGTTCATGAACGAGCTCGTGTTTCTTGATTGAACCACGGTCAATATGCAGGCCGTCTTTGTCCCCGACGAGTGTCATTGTCGTGATTTCACGGCCGCTGTTGAAGTTTTCTATCACGGTGATGTCACCCTCATGGGCAATAAAACTCTCATGGGAATGGGCTGCCAGAATCAGGTTGATGTGTTTTTTGATGTCATCGGGAAGTGCAAGAATTTCACCGATTTCTCCATCAAATTTGACATCTGTGACCGTTGCTCCCGATTCGGGCAAAGGTACGGGCAGGCCTGTAATATGGGCATCGACAATCACAAAATCCGGTTTCTGTTCAACAATTTCAGGAATGATTTCGCGCAGTGTTTCCGCAGGGGATTTGAACTCGAGCCCCTCGACGTTGGCGGCAATCGTGGCAATTGGGGTTTCGGTTGCCAATACACCGACTACCGCAATTTTATAGGGGCCTTTCTGCAGGAATACATAGGGTTTTACATTTTCCAGCGGCCATGGATCCTGG
>JAGACY010000264.1 GCA_017613855.1 Pseudomonadota bacterium | reverse complement strand
TGTCTTTTTATCTGTCCATCCTTCAATCGCATAGAGAATACCGTTATCAATATCAAATCCCTGCGATGGGAAATTCTTGACATCAAAGGAATCGAGCACTTTGATTGCAGAAAGATCTCTGTATTTGATATGTGTACGTTTTTTTAATTGCAATTCGTCTATATATTCATTGTTCTCGTCAATATACCTTCTCGGACAGGAAAGATCTCTTTCTTTGTCTTTAGTGATATTGGGATCGAGAACATCCGACAAAGCAAACATCCGAATATATCTGCCATTACTATCGATATTGCCACAATTCGACGGCACCAAATCTGCATACACACAATCAGATTCAATTTTGTTACTTTTTGTACAATCTGCAATCAATGCAAACCGATTATTCTTTTGATCAAGACCTGGTTCAAAACTATAAAATGTAACTTCATCCGAATCGGAATAATAATAATGCGTCAATGCTTTGTCATCGGGATAGTAAGCTACATCCTCACTTGTCCATTCAACTCTCGAAAGCGTCTGCGAATAGGAGTATCCTGTTGTACAGTCCAAATAATCAGTTTTATCTTCGCATTTTCTAAATGTACCATAATTGGAGACCCAGACATATTCCTTGTCATCTTGTTTTTCAACAGCAATGTTCTGACCATGGCATGCCTGGCGAAATGTCATCAGCTTGTTAAATTTGCCAGCATTGCCTGCCAGAT
Source organism: Pseudomonadota bacterium (assembly GCA_017613855.1). Next base: position 4,152 of record JAGACY010000264.1, on the reverse strand, counting down.
GTTTCATCAGAAGGAGTCTGACCTTGGAATACTTTACCTTAGCATCGTTTGTACATGACCCTTCCGTTTTACAATAATCAAACTGATCCAAATCAACTTTAACTTTATATGTCTCTCCCACGCCAAGCTGCGTTAAAAATGTCTCTTCAGCGTTCAAAAAATCGAATCCCTGTGTAATCCCTTTGTTTGCTAAAATCATATTACTTTTATACACATGCGGACAAACACTATTTTTGCAGCCTGTTTCCAAATTCTCTTTTAAATTATCGAGGTCGAGCACATGAATGATAAAAGAAGCATTCACTTCGGGGTTGTTTTTCAAATGCACTTCGCACGTCGTTGTCCCGACTTTTTTAGATGTAATTTTAATATATTTACCGTTTTTCTCGGCAGCGGCGACTTCGCTGTCCGACAATGAGAATTCGATCTCATCCGCACAGGGTGCGTCTTCCAAAGTGTATCCCTCTTTATCGTTCTTATTTGTTTTTATGTTCAAAGGCATCAAAGATGATGTGCGAACAGGAGAACCCGGTTTTAAAATATCAGTTTCTGCAGCCGGAAAAGAAATTTCTTTAATGACTTCATCGCCGCACATGGGAAGGCATTCGCCATTCTCATTGCATGCATTTGGACAGTTTTCGGGGCATTCGCAGCGGCCATCTGCGTCACAGCTGGTCTTGCACGTCTCAGGGCATGAGATCATTTCTTCATTGCATACACCGTTTGTACAGTTGTCGGGACATTCCTCAGGGCAATCCGACGGCGCGTCATTGCAAACTCCGTTCGTACAGTTGCCGGGGCATTCCTCAGGGCAATCCAACGGCGCGTCATTGCAAACTCCGTTCGTACAGTTGCCGGGGCATTCCTCAGGGCAATCCGACGGCGCGTCATTGCAAACTCCGTTTGTACAGTTGCCGGGGCATTCCTCAGGGCAATCCGACGGCGCGTCATTGCAAACTCCGTTCGTACAGTTGCCGGGGCATGCTGACGGGCAATCCGACACATCACCGCAAACACCGTCGACACAATGATCAGGGGGTTCCTGCGTCTGCTTGTTTTTATCAGAGCTATCGTCTCCACATCCGCAGAATGACAGAGCTGCCAATCCAAAAGACGCAATAAAGCAAAACCACTGTTTAGAAATAGCCATTTTCAACTCCTTTACATCCACAAGCCCGAATGATGTGCTCGTGTTTGCCCAAGTCATTTAATATACATATTTTTTGTGCAATATATAGATACATTTTTCATTATCTCACCACGAATATATTCAGAACTTTTCATTTGTGCATTGTTATGTGCCATTCCTTGCCAACATTTTTATGGATGTCAGTACTTGTTACAAAGCAGAAACAAATTCAAGAAAATCCCCCAAATACCTCATTGACATCTTACTTTATTCGTATTATTTTTAAATTTTGTTTCGATTTCTTTTCAAAGAAACGTCTTATCTACTTGATTCCCATAACCTGCTCATTTGCAAGTTTTCCCCAATAAGCCATGCCAGATATCCAACAAGTACCAAGCGATAAAAAAAGTAAACTTCTGAATACAGCAGATAAAAACCTCGCCAGAGCTCAAAAGCTCATCGACGCAGGCAACAAACTCGCCGACAAGGGCGAGAAATACCTTGTGAAGCTCAAGGCTTTGAATAAGCTAGTGACGTTTGTCATGGCCATTGCGATCGTTATTTTTCTCATAGTAGCTTCTATCTGTTCCTTTAGCATCTATCGAACATACCAGGCTGCAAGCGAGAATACCCAATCGGTCGAGAAGTAACAGGCTGTTTTGGCCGCAATATTTATCTGTTTTTCCCCTCTTTCTTCACCAAAGTGCAGTGGTTGCTTGCAAATTCGCCACTCACGATTCAAAATTATTGAATGATATGGATTTTTTAAAAGAAAAAGCCAAGAAAGCCGCCCTTGAAAAAGGGAGAGAACTCATGCGCATGATGGATGAAAAGTCCTCTTCAAACGCCGCATCCGAGGGTGATGGTTCTCAAAAATCACTTGATGAAGTGCTGGATCCCGCCAAAGCTGAAGAGCGTCGCGCTGATGAGCGTCTATCGGCCATTCTGGATGGTTCTGACAGTGCTCCCTCAGCTTCTGCCAATGCCCAGACGGATTTCATCAATCCACCCGCCAAGGCATCAACCAATCCACGTCAGGAAGCGGCTGCAACACCACCAGCCACGACGTCCAGCAATCCACCAGAAAAAGCGGCTGCCAAAGCAAACGCCGCAAACAAGCCGGCCAACCTGCAATCGACCATGGATAAATCGATTGATACGTACAAAAATGGCCAGAACTTAATCAATCGCGGCAAAGAATTCCTCGAACTCATCAATTCCACTAAAACAAGAGGGATTATTGCGATTGCCTGTGTGGTGTTATCGATAGTCATGGGCATTGCAACGCCAATTGCCAACCACTTCATCACAAAACACTTCGAAGAGGCGCAGCAGGAAGAAACGGGTGTCATACAGCAAACGAAAGATAAGCTGCACAGCTTAAAAGAGGCCGTACTTCCTTCGGATACCAAAGATCCAAAAGCAGATGCGCCCGATGCCAATGAAACCAAGCGCCCCGCTCAAGCCGTCGTTCCAGCAGAATCTCCCAATGGCGCGGCAGCCCCCGTCCCGGCAGCAAATCCCCCGCAGGCAGCGGCCCCAGTCCCGGCAGCAAATCCCCCGCAGGCAGCCGCTCCAGCCGAGCCAGCCGCTCCACTCAATGGTGCAGCAGCCCCAGTCCCAGCTGCAGATTCGCAGGTGCCGGCAGTTCCAGCCGAAGCAGCCGTCCCCGCAGGAGGTCAGCAGCCTGGCGATCTGAGTGCCTTATTCGGGCACAACATTTCGGAATTATCAACGACACAACTCCGAGGGCTCGTCACCTCGATGCAAGTCGTTTCGAATGCGCTCAATGCCCTGATCAGCGCGCCCAATGCCGTGGATTGCAGCGGCGCAGCCTGTGAGGCAAGCTATCGTCAGAAGATGGATGAGCTTTTGAAAACGCATGCAGCAGAAATCAAAGACGATCCCAACACAGACCGGGAAGCCTTGCTCGTTGCTTTTGGGGAATTAAAAAATACCATTCAGCAATCATCCAATAAGCTCAATGCGCAATTTCCCCAAAAAGCGCCCAATGGCGTTTATCAATCCGTCACCAACTATCTCAATCCATAATGTCCCAATTTCCGCTCTCATTTGACACCCCTCAGCGCAGGTACGGCGCACTTAGTCAGATGCTGAGCGGAGTTTCGCTGATTGAGCACAAACCCGCAGAGGCAGCTGCAGCATTTTATGATGTGCCACATGCAGGGCTGTTCTGCGGGAAATGGTCGCCCGATGACATTGCAGGCATTCTTGCTGAAACGGGATGTCTTTCGCATTGGCAGCGGCAGGGGTATGTCAATATCTGGATCGAAATCGGAAACGGGATTGCTCCCAACCGCCATGAGTTCGAGGTTTGGACTCAAGTAGAGGAGCATTCCGAGCTGCTCATGCAGCTTGTGGTATGGCTCGACTATTTGCAGATAGATCGTCTGGGAGAGATTCTGCCTCAGTTTTATGTGGAACATCTGCGTCTTCAACTTCCGCAGGCAGAGCCTGTATCCAATCTTTGGCCCGGACAGGATTTTCCTTCGAGCGGGATATTGCGCCGCATTTTCGGTATTCTTAAGAATTGGGCGTGCATTCTCGGTGCATCTCTCATTACGGGAATACCGGAGTATTTTCATACGGCATGGCTATTTTCTGAATTTTTTGAATTTATTGATCCGGAGATGGAATGCCTGTTTCGCGGCATTGTGCGCGATTTGCATGTGACGCCGGCGTGTTTGGGTGCGATATCTCATGCTTTCGAAGCGGGGAATGTACTATGCAACGGTCAGAAGTGGTTCTGGCCGACCGAAATGCAGGCCTATGCTTTATCTCATGAACTTGAGCAAGCCTTGCGGGTGTCGCGTGCGTCTTACGATGTGCATTTTACCCTGAATGAGGCTGCGCGTATGCAATAGCGCAGCCTGTGCGGCGTATGGCGGCAAAGCCGCCATAGACGCGCCACATCAGTTTCCGATGGAGAGAATGATCGGCTTTTTGGGGTCGAGTGCGGAGACATCCGCCTTGCTGACGGCATTGCCGTCTCGAAGCTCGAT
>JAGACY010000263.1 GCA_017613855.1 Pseudomonadota bacterium | reverse complement strand
TCGCCGTATTTTCGTACAAATCCCGAAAGATCCTGGTTTCCTTACCATCGCATTCCTTAAAGAAAACATTGTAAAGATGTGTATGGTTGCGGGAATTCTCAATTCCGAGTTCGACCACAACTTCAATCTGTGCAGGATCTTTTGGAAATGTCCGAATCAGTTTTCCTTTTTTCCAGAATTCGATCATATCATCACTCACAATGATATGACTTTTTTCAAAAAGAAAGAAGCAACTGACGATACCGATGACAATGCATACGCAGCCGATGATAATATCTTTTTGGTAATGGATGCCCGTGCAATAATGCGGATGAAGTACACATCTGCCAAAAATGATCAGAAGAATGATCCCCGCAGCAGCAACACATACGCCAAGAATTGCCAGATAATTTGCATTACGATTACAGATAAAGCACCTGGCATTTTCGTAATAGACATTTATGCCATGCATGGGTGGTGGTGTAACGGGCAGCATGGGTGTTTTCCTTTTCAATCTAAAAAAAAAGCCGCGTATTGTAATCAACGCTCGCAAGAGCGTGATGGCAATAGCGGCTTTGCCACTGCGTATCGCCGCCAGGCGATAGCAGGGCTCCCACAACAAATCAATCCTACAGCAGTACGCAAGTCGTCATCGGCGGAACCGTGACGGAACTACCGCTGACGCTGCAAGGTGAACCGGACATTCCCAACTGATCGGATTTCCCGGAGACATCAGCATGATTGAAGGTTCTGCTTTGCGTTTCGTGCGTATTGACGACGATGACCGCTTTTGCATTATTATAAGAACGACTAAATGCAAAAATACCGGAATCGCCATCTGAAGCGTTTGTATATTTAAGATTGGTCACATCACCATAACGCAGAATATCATGATCCTTGCGTAGTTTTATCACCTTCTTGATGTGCTGATAGAGAGGATTACGTTCATCATACGGCTGAGGTTTATAGCCGAGTTCAGGCAGTTTTGTATAAATGGAGCTGGATGTATCCCACATATCTTCGCGGTTACCGGGATCATTACCGCCGGTAAAGCCCTGCTCGGTACCATAATAAATACAAGGAATACCGCGCTGCAGGATCAGGAAAGCGAGTGCGTTTTTAAGGGAATCGACCCCCTTGATATCATCGCGATCGTAGAGATAGCGTCCAACATCGTGGTTATCGAGGAAGTTGACGAGCAGATCGCGCGGCGCAACGCCATTTCCTGAGGAATCGACAACGCCATTCTGGCGAGGAATTTTGCCGAACTTGTCGTGCCTGCTTCCTTTATCGGGCTCCCAGGCATAAAGTGCTGCCGTGCCATTTTCACCGCCGCATTTAGGGGATGAGTTGCCCGGACCGCATTTAAAAGCCTGATCGATGGCATATTTCTGCGAGAACAAAAAGACCGAATCGACGCCATTCTGCCCTTGTTCACTATCGGAGGTATAGGCAGCGAGCAGGTCATCATTACCGTCGAAAGCCTCGCCAAACATGAGGAAATTCTTTTTACCGCGTTTGAGTGCATGGCTGCGAATTGCAGGTGCGAACGACTCCCAGAAAGAGTATTCGACGTGTTTGAGCGTATCGATACGGAAGCCATCGCAGTCGGTGACATCGATCCAGTAGGAGAACACCTGAGCCATGGCTTCGCGAACGTCTTTGCGTTCTGTGGCCACATCTTTAAGTCCGCCGGGGAAATCGCCCAAAAGCGTTTGGTCATTTTGCCAATACTGTCTGGCATCTCCGTCGAGATATCCGCCTGCAGAACCATCGTACTTGGTGAGCTGGTGAGTAAATGGCTTATTGAGTTTTCCGAGTTGACAGCATGCATTTGCTTTCGTGCATGGTTCCCATGGGGTTGTGCAGACAACGCAGCTGCTGCTAACATCCTCACCATCGCAAAGTCCTATCGCACCACGACAGGCATCAAGCGCAGGGTTGGCATCCAAAAATGCGCGGCAATTTCCTTTACCGGCACTATAACTTTCGGCCGAGTAAATGGGCGAGAAGGTATAGCTTCTCTTATCGTAATCATAGGCATACTGGGTATCATAGTCGTAAGTACGACCCCGACGATGGTACCAATCGGGATTGGAAAATCCCATGGCTTCGATTTCATTATCAATCACGCCATTGCGGTTGAGATCGATATTCTTCGGCCCCGGTGCGGTACGGCTGATGCTTGGGATATCAAAGAACACAATGGGTGCTTCACCGGAAAGACCCATCGAGGTATAGGCATCGATGCCATGCGCATCGAAATCAGGGTCATATTCTGTGACACGGCTAAGTTCACCGGCTTCCGGACGTTGTGCGCCCTTATCGATATCGCCGCGTCCGGCAAGCCATTCATTGGCTTCGCCATTCATATTGACATCATAGAAAAAGACCTGCCCCACGTGATTGGTCACGATATCGAGAATGAGTTTCATGTTGCGTTTATGAAGCTCATCGGAGAGGCGTCTGAGCGTTGCAAGGTCGCCAAAATGGGGATTGTGTTTAAGAAAATCGACCGTCCAGTATCCATGATAGGAAGCAAAACCGGCGTCTTCCTCAACGTTTTTTACGGGAGGAGAAATCCAGAGTGTCGTAACCCCGAGTGATTGTAAATAATCGAGTTTATCTATGAGGCCTTGCCAGTCACCACCGTGATAGCGGGACATTGAGCGTGTATCGACATTGTAATCGTTATTAATATCACCATTATTAAAGCGATCTACGATGACCTGATAGATGACCTCATCGCGCCAATCCCTAACGTTAGATGTCAGTACAATGCCGTCTTCATTTGGCCTGGTAGGCAGGTTATCTGCTTCGACACAGCCAAAGGAACCTGCAGCAAGACCACATAAAACAGCACTTAACGCAAGGCGATGAATGCTTTTTTTCATAGATACAACCTCATGAAACTGAGAGGGGAGAAACCGGGAACAAGCAAGCTGTTAGAGTTTTTTGTTGCCGAACAGGCCACCTTTTCCACCCGTAAGTGAAACTTTTGGCTTGGGAGCTTCGGCTGCAGGTGCTGCACCACCATCTTTCTTTTTGCCGGATCGTTTGGGAGCGGCTTTTACAGGCGCGGCCTGAGCAACGATCTGATGTTTTGACATCGTTAATGCATGTTGAGAAGGATCATCCTTGAGGAACGAAACGACACGCGTCTCATAATCTTCAGACAGCGCATAGGGATCGATGGGTTCTTTTCTGGTCAACGCAAAAACAAGTGCACCGACGATCAAAAGTAAAGCGGCAGCAGCAGCAATCACGAATGGCATGATATTCTTTTTCGGCTCAGCACTCTTCGCCATCTGCTCGCGCTTTAACGCTTCAAGTTCATCTTCCTGATTGCGTTTCAGTTCAATTGCCTGGAGTTTTGCTTCTGTTTTACGCTGTTTTTCAGCAGCAGCTGCTCTTTGGCGTTCTTCTTCGGCTCTTTTTTGGCGTGCTTCTTCTTCGAGGTCAATCAAACCGGCCTCAATATCTTTCTGACGCTGAAGCTGTGCCTGCATTTCTGCCTGACGCATCTTGATATCTTCCTGAGCCTGCTGCTCAGCAATAATGGCACGCTCAGCTTCAAGACGAGCCATTTCTTCTTCGCGTTCTTTGGCTAAACGTGCCTCTTCTTCGGCATGCCTGCGGTTTTCTTCCAGACGTTTGCGTTCTTCTTCGGCAGCAGCTGCAGAATCATCCAAAATGCTTCCGAGAAGATTTCTGGCATTCTCTGAATTGCCTTTTTTCTTATCACGTCGGACTTTGGCCACACTTCCGCTTGCCGAAACTTTTGTCAATTTATCCAATTCACTCAGGTTATTTGCCATTGTATATCTCCTGCACACAAAAAGGTCTGCATTGGCACACACCTCTACTTTTTACATAACATTTTTTAACCTACATGTGAAGGTTTACGCATGCATTGTGGGTTTTGGTAATTTATACCGTCGTCAATAGATTCATCTCCAGCCGGCCGTTCGAATCCAAACGAACCTTCATATCCTCAATCAACCAAGTTTCATTCGGGAAATGTGTTTCTTTCCGGGAAGCCATCAGCTGAATAAGCTTTGTCAGATTGACGCGTCCATTGGCAGAATCATACAAAACCCGAATGGCATCCCTGCCCATAATACAGGCATTCCAAACACTTCTGGCCAGTTCAAGTGCTTCGGTCGATTTTTCAGGTCCCATTTTGCTGCAAAGCGGTTGTGCAAACATCATAAATGTCATTTCACGATTGGTAGATGCACTGCGTTTTTTTGCAGGAAGACCTGAAAATGTATCTTTTGGCCGACTGTTCGCGCTATCCTCGTCCAAATCAAGATTCGCGACTTCGTCAGGCCTGTATCGCATCCCCGAACCATCCCTGTAATCTCCGGATGACGGCATCTGTAAATGCTGTTCCTGCCATGATCTGACCTTATGTCTCGGCATAGGAGGAACAACGGGTTCTTCATCCTCACTTTCAACCGGCCGTATATTCGAATAAGACCGACCTTGCGGTGGTTTGGGCATACGGTTGCCGGAAGAAGGAGAAGCCACCTGCTCTTCAGGCTGATGATACCCCATTCCATACTGCATCCGCCCGCCCTGAGCGGGCATTCCAGGCATATTGCGCTGCGGCATACCGGCTGTGCGAGATGAATTATAAGCCGGTCCCATACCTTGTGACATGGCAGGCATGGTGCCCGATTGCATCTGCTGGGGCATGGCGCCCGATGGCATCTGCTGGGGCATGGCACCCGATGGCATCTGCTGGGGCATGGCACCCGATTGCATCTGCTGGGGCATGACAGGCATGACACCAGAATGCATCTGCGACGCCCCGGGGATCATGCCATTCTGCTGAACCTGTGACATTCCGGGCATCATATTCTGCTGCATAGGTGACGTCATCCCGGATAGCATTTGCTGCTGCAATGCAGCAGGACCAGCCTGTGGCATGGAGGGCATCACCCCCGAACGCATTTGCTGCTGTAATGACGCAGGTCCTGCCTGTGGCATGGAGGGCATCCCTCCGGAGCGCATTTGTTGTTGTAATGCAGCAGGACCAGCCTGAGGCATAGCAGGCATCACCCCTGAGCGCATCGACTGCTGAGATGCAGCAGGACCAGCCTGAGGCATGGCAGGCATCACCCCCGAACGCATTTGCGGCGCTCTCCTGTTACCCGCAATCTGAGGAGAATTCGCAACCATTCCCGGCTGCATGTTTCCTGCAGTCGCCGGAATTTTTGGCATATTGGGCACACCCGGCGTGGCAGGATAGGAATTCGAAGGCGTGTCGACCTTTAAAGAGGGAGCATCCAGTCTGGGAAAATCAAGTGAGGGGGTACCCGCCGCAATGATACTTTCACTCAGTACATTACACTCACCTGAACGCAAAAGCTCAAGTTTTGTCTGAGCCAACTGACTTTTGAGCATTTCAATTTCAGCTTTGGCTCTTGAAAGCTGTTCTTCCTCTTCTTTTTCACTTTTGACCAGTTTAAGTTTAACGGCCAGATCATCCAATTCCTGAATAAAAACTTCGGCATTCGCGGGACGACCATTCGGATCTTTGGCCAATAAACGATTAATAATGTAATTGCTCAAAAGTGCCGGAATTGTCTCGGGCAATGGCGGCGGGGCAGCCTGAACCTGCAAAAGTACCGTCCCGAGATAGGTGGATTCCTCAAAAGGAGGATGACCACACAACATCTCATACATCACGATACCAAGAGAATATAGGTCACTGCGGGCATCCAGGTCTTTCCCGCGAGCCTGTTCAGGACTCATATATTCCGGAGTTCCCGGAGCCGTACCGGCTTTGGTTAGTTTCTTTTCGTGTTTATCGAGTTCATCATCGCCATTTAATTTGGCAATACCAAAATCAAGGACTTTAACGACATTGAGTTTTGTTAAAAAGATATTATCAGGTTTAAGATCCCGATGAACAATGCCCTTCTGATGCGCTTCTGACAAGCTACCGGCAACCTGTCTGACAATCGGAAATATCTCTGCCACAGAAAGAGGCCCGCGTTTGATTCGTTCACTCAACTCTTCGCCATCAAGCAATTCCATGGCAATAAAAAGGCGATTATCGGGCGTCTCCCCCATATCAAAGATATGGATGGTATTGGGATGCTGAAGCTGACCGACGACATGAGCTTCACGAAAAAACCGCATTACCACGCCAGAATTCATCGAAAAAGCTGGCGAAAGAACTTTTAGCGCGACAGGTCTGTCTATTTGCTGCTGTTTGGCAACATAGACCTGTGCCATTCCACCCTGCGCCAGAAATGATGTAATTTCATAGCGCTGTGCAATGATCGTCCCATTGGGGTAAATGCTGGCATCTTGTTCGTTAAAATCCATATAGACATCTCATCGGGGCGTTTTATCCATAAACATCCAGTATGGGATGTACCACCAATACGATAATAGCGCAAACTCCCAAGAATTGTTAGAAATTAGTAAAGCGAATCCGTTGGAATGATCAACGCTGTCTCGTCGCCAACAGAATCCGGAATGCCTCACAGGAACGGTACATTCTCAGCCAATTGCAATGGATAAGCGCGCCGTTAAACAGACACGCAGTGCGTACCTTCGAGTGGGATTTTTTTCATTTCCAAACGGCGTTGCGTATTGCCGTAAGGCAATAGCAAACGCCAGGCGCGGCGCATTTGCCTTCATGGCAAAAAGCCGCGCAAACAAAAAAAAGCGCACTCCCGAAGGAATGCGCTTAAACCATGGAATCCAGAATGATTATTGGATTTGAACAGGATAATTGTTCACCGGTGTATCAGTTCCCGTCGCTTTGAACTTCATGCCACTGATAACCTTAATGACACAAGTTGCGGCAGGCGATGAGGCGAATTCTGGAGATACACATTTGGCACCGGCCACACGTCCATCCCCCTTAATGGTAAAGGACACTTTCATGCTGCCCTTGACCGTTGAACTTCTTGCACAAGTACGGATCTGGGCACCGGCCGAACGGAATGCGGCCTGAATATCAGATTTGCCGATAGAATTGGACGCAGCTGCAGGCGCGGGTGCTTCGGCCTTGGCTTCAGGCTTCTTTGTCTCCGTCTTCTTGGCTTCAGCAGGTTTTTCCTCAGCTTTTGGCGTATCTGCAGATTTTTTATCAGCCTTCTTTTTGGTGTCTTTCTTCGCTTCAGGTTTCTTTGTGTCAGCCTTGGGCTCGGGTTCTTCGGCAGCCTTCTTTTCTTCTTCCGCTTTCTTTTCTTCAGCAGCCTTCTTTTCCTCTTCCGCTTTCTTGGCCTCAGCATCTTCAGCTTCTTTCTTTGCCTTTTCTTCAGCCGCTTTCTTTTCTTCAGCTTCTTTCTTTTCCTTCTCGTTGGCGGCAACGACATCAGCCTCTATGCCAAGATTCTGATCTACGGCTTCATTGAGTTTTGCGGACTGACGTGCAACGGGTTCTTCCTTATCGCTGCTCAGAATCATTGCAAAAGCGATGATGAGTGCAATGATGATGGCCGATGCAAAGGCAAGAGCAATATACAGTTTGGTATTATCCTTTTTAGTTCCCAATGGCAAAACG
>JAGACY010000262.1 GCA_017613855.1 Pseudomonadota bacterium | reverse complement strand
ATATTTAGGGTTAAAATGATGCTGAAGACCGTGCGCAATGCTTTGAGGAATCATCATGTTAAATAAGAATAAAGTTATTTTGGTTAGTTTTTTTTGTTTTGGATTGTATTGCATGGGATGCCATGAGGGTAACTCAGAAGCGACAGATACAGAGACCAATCCCGGTAGTGAGAGCGGTAATATCAATCCGAGTGGAGACGGAGCTCAATGTCCAACAGGTCAGCATGTCTATGAAACAATCTGCGAAGCGGATGATATGCAGAATTGTGGCGGCCATGGTATTGTTTGCACATCGGATCAACAATGCCAGAATGGGGGCTGTCAGCCAAATGGCAATGATCCCAATCCTGTTGAAACGCCGCTAAATTGCCAGTCAGGTCAACATCTTTATGGAGATAGCTGCGAACCGGATGATATGCTGAATTGCGGCGGCCATGGGATCGCATGCACCTCGGATCAACAATGCCTGAATGGAGGCTGCAAGCCACAAGACACTGCGCCAACCCCAGTGGTACAGTGCCAGGATGGTCAGCATGCTTATGGAGATAACTGTGAACCGGATGATATGCTGAATTGCGGTGCTCATGGCATTGCATGCACCTCGGATCAACAATGCCTGAATGGAAGCTGCAAGCTAAAAGACACCGAGCCAACCCCAGTCGTACAATGCCCGGATGGTCAGCATGCTTATGGAGATAACTGTGAACCGGATGATATGCAAAATTGCGGCAGCCATGGTAAATCATGCAAGTGGTCCCAGCACTGTGAAGACGGTACATGCCAGAATATACCATGTCATTATTCTACCAAATGGAGTGAGCGTTCACCGGGGCTTTGTGTAGAGAATCATATGCTGGTATGTGGTAAAGATAGTTTCTATTATTATGATTCAAAAAATGGCAACTGCTCAGAGCAGAACCCATGTACTGTCTGTCCGGATGGCTATGCTGGCTGCACCAACGATGAATCCACATTCTGCAAGAATCACCAAACCTCAACGGAAACTGTACCGAAGGCCTGTATTTCAAAAGTCTATCCGCCCCAATGCGTGAATAATACGGGGTATATATGTGGAGATAATAATCAATATTATTCGAGTGCAAGTACCCGATGTTCCGGAACGAACAAATGTGTCATCTGCCAAAGTGGTTTTATTGGATGCAGCAGCAATCCAAAAGAATTCTGTGAGGCAAAGAATAGCGCACCAGTAACCGATCCCAATCAATGTACAGTTGGACATCGTCGCTGTGAGGGCTTTAATCTGATGGAGTGTGACGGCACGTCCTACTCAACATTGATTGAGAATTGCTATCATTACTGTGAGGATGGAACGGATGGGAGCAACTCGTCATGTTCGTCCTATTGGCCTGACTGTACCATCAAAAACGGCAGTTCGGCACGCATTATTGGATGGAATGATGGCGATACATTGATAGTGTTACCTGAGTCTGAAGATAGTTCATGCTATCCCACCAGGCATACGATACGCGTTTATTATATTGACAGTCCGGAATGTTCTAAGAAACAGAATAAATATTATTCAAATATCATGACATGTATCCAGGATAATATCTACACATCAACCAATGATCCTTATGGTTATGAGGCCTGGGAGGCAGTAACATCGATGGCAAACAGTGATACGTTCGTCAGACTGTATTGTGATAACGCAGACGAATACAATAACTGCCCCGTAGAATCCAATGGCCGTTATTTAGCTTATGTCAGTGTAGACAAGCTGGATATCAGTACAGAATTGACCAGGCTTGGCCTGGCCATCCCTACGCTGGGAAGAATTGCTGTACAGTCTGAACGCGAGAAAGCAATTTGTAATGCATTGTTTGAAGCAGTAAAGGCCCGACGTAATCTTTGGTCAACCTGCACCACGACAGATGGTCAATGCATTCGGGATGTCGCAGCAAAATTAAAAAGCACCAAAGGTGAAGAGTTCGATTATATTTATGAAAGATGCCAATATATTACAGGTTCGGACGTGTCCACTGACCCCCAGGAACCCGTCTGCACCCCGGGAACGGATGTCTGCATGACAAACATGCTGTATTCCTGTTCAAATGAAGGACAACTTGAGTTCCTCAAGAATTGTCCGTATGGTTGTGCAAATGACCATGCCTGTGCCTCTTCCTCTGAGATTGAATGCACGCCAGGAGATTCCAAATGTATCAATCAGAAAATGTATTATTGCAATGAAAATGAAGAATTGATTTATTTAAAGGATTGTACATCTCCCTGTATAAATGACAGTACATGCAGCTCTGCACCAGGTATTGACTATTGCGTCAATGATGTACACTATTTTTGGCAAGAAAAGAATGGCTCCCCCTATTTGAAGTCAGAGGCTTGTTATAACGGATGTTATGAAAACTCCTGCCAATGCACAGAAGCTTCAAATTGCGCAAGCAGCGAAGCAAAATTATGTGTAGATAATCGATGCCAGTTTCCAAAAAATGTGAGCTGTAAAAAGAACATCTCCCCCGCTCTCTGCGGTGCTGATGGCGATGCCTATTTCTGTGATACAGCAGGGTACTATTACCACGGCAAAACATGCGATTCTTCCAGTGAATGCTACGTCTGTCCCAACGGATATGGTGGATGTACTAACGATCCCGAGTCATTTTGCAAATATTAATTAAGATATCTCCGATATAATGATTTGAGGCGCACCTATTGGCCTTCGGCCAATACGGCTGCGCCAGAGACGTGCGAATTGCACGTTTCTGCTCGCTTGGTGCGGGTCTGAGACCGCGCCCCTACGCTCGCTTAACGCCCGCTATTGCAATGCAATACGCGGGCGTTTGTTTATTTGGGTTGCCCTGCATGAATATTTGGCACTAGAACCCGAATTTAAAGCTTCTCGATTTGTTCCAAGGTTAACCCCGTTGCCTCGGAAATTACTTGTGGATTAATACCTTTTCCCTTTAGAGCCTTTGCAATGCTCTGCTTCTCCTCGTTTTTACCTTCTTCTCTCCCCTCTTCTCTACCTTTCTCCTTCGCCCCCTCGTAAACGGCAATGCTGTCCCAATAATTGCGCTGGGCATCGTCGTATCGATTGCGGTCTTCTTCGGATAGAGCTTCGTAACTGCCTAGCTCGGCAATGGCTTCAAAAGCTTCTTTTTCTTTGCGCCAGGGGATGTCGTCGAGTGTATCCATATTCATAAGTATGTACGTCCATTTGTCTAGATCGGTTTTGCATTCGATTTCAGTTTTGGTGAACAAAGGCAGTTGCAAAAAGACCATTCGCAGTTTGCGCGTCAAAACGTGCTGAACCGCATTTCTATTGTCTTTACCTTGGTTTAACCTACAAATCCCATAGTCTTTTCGGAAGTTCTGTGGCAAAGCCGCATGAGTAAAATTCATAAAGTAAATGCCAAATACCGCGTTAAAATCGTAGTCCCAGGTACCGCCTTTTAGGCCCTGGCGTGCGATTCCACGTGAAGCATAGTATAGCGCACGATCTTCAAAATGCTTCTGATTATTGTTCTGCATTTCCAAAATAATGTGCTCGCCCGTGTCCAGAGTGCAGAAAATATCAAAGATTGCATTCCGAGAATCCGGTCGTTCCCGCAATTGCTCCTTATCGCGGTATTCCAAATCTGTGACGACGAATTCGTCTTCGAACAATGCATTTAGAAAGCCAATCAAAATGATTTTGCTGTCCTCCTGCCCAAAAAGACGTTAAAACCCAAAATCGGTAAAAGGATTGATAAAAGTAGGCACACCAAACCTCCTTGAAAGCAAACATATATGTAAAGAATAACCTCCCACCTTATATGATGCCAAGCAGTTGGGCATTGTTACACTTGGGGTGCATTTTTTTTTAAATATAGTATTCTCTGTAAGCTATCGAATGGATGGCAGGGAGGCACACGTGAAGAATCGCTTACATCACAAAGAATCAACGCATTTGCAGGTAAAATCCTCTGAACCCACACCGTTGGCTTCTGAATTCACACTCCCTGGGTACACTTTAGTCAAACCGCTGGGCCACGGCAGTCAGGGCAAGGTATTTCTCACTCGTCGCCAATCGGATGGCAAAGAGGTTGCCGTCAAGCGGCTCAACATCGAATCGGTTAAAACCTGGAAATCGTACGAACTCTTTCATCGCGAAGCCGAAGTCCTTAAAAAACTACACATCGATGGAATTGCTACATTTTACGATGCCTTCGACCGCCTCGACGACGATCCCCCGTGTGCCTACATCCTACAAGAATACATCCCTGGCGACACACTCGCCAGTTTAATCAAGGCAGGACATCGGCTTTCGATCGACCGTGTGTACGATATCATCATTCAGATGCTTAAAATTCTTAAGCAGCTTCATGAGCATACACCACCCATCATTCATCGGGATATCAAGCCATCCAATATTATTTTGAAACCGCTCGAAGGCGATACTTTTAAAGTCTGTCTGGTTGATTTTGGGGCTGTCTCAAACCCACAGCTGCAGGGCGGCGGATCGACGGTTGCCGGTACTTATGGCTTTATGCCTCCCGAACAACTCATGGGCAAACCCGTTCCTCAAAGTGATATCTATGCACTCGCCGCTGTGGCCGTCAATCTCATTACCGGCAAATCCCCGGCAGACATGCCTGTTAAAGATTTTCATCTCATCTTTGAACCCGAAATGCAGTTCATGCCCGTTCAGGTCGTCGATGTTCTGCGCAGAATGCTCGATCCCAATGTTGAAAACAGACTTTTTGATTTTGATGATTTAATCCATACTTTTGAGCAATTCCGTTTGGGTAACTATGATAACTCCAACTCCCCCTCATCCTCACTTTCATCCTCCAACTATGAAAATGAGCTCCAAAATGTAATGTCGTATGCACAGCCAGGAAATATCGATCTTTGGCAGCAGATACCCGATAAGAGAGAAGTTCCAAATTGTTATTGTAAAGCCTTCCAGTCAAAAGAGAATGAAGATACGCTTTATTTTGGAACAGATAGCAGTATCTATGCTAAGCAATACGACATTGTCAAAAGATCCTTAAATGAACAATATCAAATACATAATAACTCGCGTCCCGGACTGTTGGGGAAGCTTGGTACTTTGTATTTCGTGTTTATGCTTATCTTATTGATCGTTTTAGCTATTTGGGTGTTTTTACTTGGCCTTGGAATATCAAGTAGTTCCAACATTTTTATAACAGTTTTAATTATATTTATATTTCTTTGTATTTTTCCAAATTCTCCATTTTTTTTGTTAAAACATTATAAATCAAAGCGCACTGCAATTCATTATCATTTTAATACAAAAGACGATGATGAGAATTTACGCAGGAGTCTTCTGGAGACGATCGAAACAGGTCGCAAAACCATTGCGACGATAGTCAGTATCGAATATCTCAATGTTGATGATGAATTTTGTGAAGAGAATCTCAAAACCAAGCAATTTGCGGTTCATCAAAAGCCATCTTTTAAGGTCAAGTATTCTTTTAATCCCCCGGATGACTGTGATCCCAATGATTTAGTGCATGAAATAGTCATTCATGAAGACCCAATGACAGTTCTGAAAGTGGGTGATCCTCTACCGATATTATACAGAATTCATAGAGTAGGTTTAGTCGATGCTGTTTATAGTACACCTTTTCCCATCGTGCTATCGGATGTTGAACACATTCAGGAAATTATGGGGTGTTCAAAATACATTCCTTAATGATAGTCACAGAATTGAATGTATTGTTATGGGAGAGTCGGTTTTCAGGTGAACGTTGATCACCGCAGGCTTTTCATATTTGCAGTTCAAATCAAGTTACTGCGCTTCAGGCGAGGGCTACAAATAGGAAAGCCACACGGATTTTTGGGGAATACCCTTTTTATAGGTAAAGACTCTGTTGGCGTTTGTTATTTTCCAACCTCTTCGCATGAGATGGCGGCTTTCATAGATTCATCAATAACAACCCTGCATTTCTGCGGTGTCGGGACCTGCATGCCCTGGGGTTTCATTTGATAGTACTCGATAGTGATGGTGTGACCGTCGTCTGTCCAAGTGGGATCCACAGGAACAATGCCAAACATAGACTCAAAATCCCGTCCTTCCATATCAAATTTTGAGAGATGGTAATCAACGCCCTGTACCATCATCATGGTGAACATGATGCGCTTATCGAGATCGAGTGCATCGGGATTTGTGCGCAAATCGGTGATAAACTTTGCCATCAGTTTCGTATTGGGGAGTTCAACAAACGTCATATTGCTGCCCAGGAGGACGGCACAAAAACCGTATTCTCCGTTCCCATCCTGAGCATTTGCACCAGATTTTCCCTCTATGAAAGCCAGATTTCCCAGTTTAAAGCGAGGAACCAGCATTTCGTATTTGGCCTTACCCTGTGCAAATTCGACAATTTGCGCAGCCTCGTCCGATCCTGGCAAAACAAAACCATATTTGACGGTATCAATCCAAGTATCGATTGTATTGTCCAAAGTATTCATCGTATTGTCATCCGCTTTAGGTGTAGGGGAAGGAAGAACATTTGTTTCGGCCTGAGGCTGTCCGATGGAATGCTCGGCTGTTGAATTATCCACCGATTTAGAAGAAGAACAGGCGCAGGCTAAACAAGCCAGGAGAACGAATAAGTATTTCTGCATTATGATTGCCTTGAGTTTGTACAAAAAAACACAGCCATTGGCTGTGTTTTTATATGGGTAAGCGGTGTCAAAACTAATTATCTTGCTGGCCTTCTTCTTTTTGGCCGGATGATCTGGAAATACCGATCTGAGCAGCAGTTTCCATAGGCGTATTCTTATGCAGCCCCATCTTTTCGAACCATGCTTTATGCTTATCACCAACATTCTGACCATTGGAGACATGATAAGCAGCATAGAGTTCGGCAAATTCCTCACCAGGATCCCTATACTGATAATCACTGATTTTGAAAGAACGAGCAGCTGCATCGTAAGAATAGAATCCTCTGCCAGTGTAGCCTTCATGCACATAATGCTTCATTTTAAATTGTCGGCGAGGCTCATTATAACATGGCAAACCGAAACCAAAATCATTAGAGACCTGGAAAGAGCGAGCGATTGTATAGTATCCGCGGCTGCAAATGAGTATTTGCGAAAGCAGATTGAGATCACGAAGATTATCCTTCACAGCCATTTTGGAAGCAGCGGCATTGATATAAGGTTCAACGACGGCAACGTTCGTGGAATTTGCCTGATCCTTTACCATCATCACAGCAGCATCTGTGGCGACTTTGATTTCATCGGCGTTCAGAGAGGTCTGGAAGGGATCACCATCGATTTCCGAAAGAATCCTCGTAGCAACATGTTGGGGATCATTGCCCTCATTCACCCAACCGGATATTTCCATGAAATCGGGAAGTGTGGAGAACGTACCGCCATGATCGACGATATGTCCCAATTCATGGGTAAACGTCACATCAAATGCGCACAATCCTCTGCGGTAATAATCTTCTGTGGAGCAAACATATCCGTCGGCAGCATCTTGCGTTGCAATGTCACCATCCTGATTGGGATCGTCGGTATAATCCACGTTATAGCAGCCATATCCCCAATAGGCGACACCGCCATTGCCGTTGGTTGTATTACAGGTCGTGATGTTATTGACGAGCGCCACCTGCCATTCGGGCAGTTTCTCCAAGTTGTGATAAGCTCTATGCAGTGCTTCTATCGTCCAGGGTTGAACGGAATAATTCTTGGCTGGTTTTTCAAGACTGGAAGTATAGTTAAGGCAATTCTGTGTATTGTCCTTGCCCATCGTGACGTTGAAACGCCCTTTGATGAACATTTTGAGCGTATCTACATCTTCAACGTAAGGCTCAAAGACATCGAGGTAAAGGTTTCGCACAGATCCTGACGGGATCATATACGTGATAGCCTTCATCAGCATCTTATTCTTTGCAGCTTTTTCGATTTCGGCCTTGGCTGCAGCATTAATCTTGATCATTAATTCAGTTAAGTCGTTGAATCCCTTTATGACACCGGCAGTCAAAACGGATTCGAGAGATTTCTGCTCACCTTCGGCATTCGAGGATTCGGCAGATTTTTCGGCAGTTGGCTGCAGCCCCTGTTCTTCTTTTTGGGAAGTATTTTTGCTGTCTTTCGTTTGCATAATCTTACCTCTTTTTAGTTCATAATCATTACACACTACCGGTTGTTATTATTACATTTTTTTGCAGTATTCTCAAAATAAAAAAGCGCGGGCGTATTGGCGTTTTGGTTGCCAATAGCCCGCGCCAAAAGCCGGGCGTATGCTGACCACAGGTCAGCATAGCCTGGCCCCCTAAAAAAAAAATCAATTCCAGCGATGTGTTTCGTCCTGGTCGTTTTCGTCACGTATGACATGCCCCATTTCGCGGTATTCGTGGAGGGCAGCTTCCCATAGCAAATCGTGCGTAATCATGGAATGTTTGGTAGCCGCCTGAATCGATGCCCTGAAATCGGCATTCTTAATGTGGCCGCCACTCATTTCGAAATATTCGGCGAGTGCTGGGAAATCAACATCCTGGGCAAGAGGGGCGGCAGGCGGGATGAGGCGGCGCCAAAGCTCGATGCGCTGGGAAATATCCGGCATAGGGAAATCAATTTTAAACTGGATTCGGCGTGCGAGTGCTTCGTCCAGACCTCCGCCGAAATTCGTCGTCAGAATAGAAACGCCCGAATAAGCTTCGAGCCGCTGCAAAAGGTAATTGACTTCGAGATTGGCATAACGGTCATTGGAACTTTTGACATCCGTCCGTTTGGCAAAGAGCGAATCCGCTTCGTCAAAGAGAAGCATCGCCTGAGAACGTTCGGCTTCGTCAAAGATTTGGGCAAGTCGTTTTTCGGTCTCGCCAATATATTTGTCGACGATGCGCGAAATATCGACGACATAGAGGGCACGGCGCAATTCGTGCGCAAGCACCAGGGCCGTCATTGTTTTACCGGTGCCAGGTACGCCCGAGAGCAGTACGCTGAGCCCCGCGCCGGAAAGATTATACTTGGCAAATCCCCAATCCCGCATGACGGTATCGCGGTAACGGGCATAAGAAAGCACTTCATTGAGCACATCGCGGATGTTGTCGGAGAGAACAATATCTTTGAGATAGAGCGAGGTCGAACGAAGTGTTGCAAGTCCTTCGAGGCGCTGACCGCGGGTTTTGTTCAGGGTTTCTGTGAGAATTTCTGTCGAAAGCGCTTCCGCAGGCTTCATATTTGCCCGCCGTGCCAGGGTTTGTTCGACGACGCCCCGAATCTCTGACTCACTGAGGCAGTAGCCGACGGCCATTTCATTGGCAATGGTATGCGCATATTCCGTACGGAGATAGGGCGACAGTGCGTGTTCCCAGAATTGCGGCTGATCATCGCGGGATGGTGCGGGGAATACGATTTCGGTCAGTTCCCCGAACAACATGCGCGAAAGCGCTGTCTGACGATCGAGTGTCACAGCAAAGAAGAGATTTTGCCGGCTGCTGAGTGCATTGGCAATCACAGAGACATGGCGTTCGAGATATCGCCTGTTGTCTTCGTCAACCTGACACATGCGAATGAGGAGCATGGCGCGTTTGAGGCGAATTTCCCGGATGACCTCTGCGAATGTTTCCCCCAGCGCATCGTCGGCAAAGTTGCTCTCACATAACCTGGCGAGATCGAGCTCGTACACGACGGTTTTAAATTTTTGAGCGGCGCGGACAAAAGCTGTGGTGCGCCCGAGGCCCGTGTATCCAATGAGAGCGACATGGCTGCCCTTTTTCTGCATGGTGCGTTGAAGATCGCGTTCAATTGGCGCGGGTTTGCCCTGCGATGATTCACTCTCGAGAATGCGGCATCCCGGAATAGCCACATGACAGGGCTCGGCAAGCAAATAGGAAACGAGCCGATTCGGAATGAATACCGGCGAAAAAGCAATGGGCGTTTCTCGTCCCCAGTTTTCGCGTATGCCAAATTGGATCAATGCATGCCGCCTGAGCGGCGAATCGGGATGAAACGCCTTTCTGAGCTCATCTTTGGGAATAAAGTCGAGCAGCATCATCAAAGACCCGACTGTCATGCGGGCATATTCCTGCTCACCGGAAACGTAGCGCCATGCCCTAGCGAATCGGTCGTCATATTGAACTAGCGCCAGACAGATCAGAATGGTCAAATCGGTGTCCGAAAGAGAAAACGCCTGGCGCAATGATTCTGCGGGAAGAATGGTTTCGAGAGTTTCGCCGCCATGTGCTTCAAATGTGGCTTCCGTGCGGGCATGAATGCCAGACATAATGACCGCCATCATTTCGGAACATTGTTCAAAAGACGGAATTTCGCGTTCATCGAGCCACGTCTGAGAATCTTCATGAACATGATCCGAAGCAACATTTTGGATGAGCTCAGCCGATGAAACCGTTTTGGGTGAATAGCCCCCCAGATCGCTAATCAGACGGTTGCTGTGACAGCGCATGGAACGCATGCACAAAACACTGAACCATGCGCCGT
>JAGACY010000261.1 GCA_017613855.1 Pseudomonadota bacterium | reverse complement strand
GACGACCGTGGAATGCAATGAATCCAACTAGGATGGAATCGCAATTACGGAATGTGTATATTAATACATTTACGCAGCCTGCTCACATAAGAACCACTGTACTCATAATCGTTCGGTCCTCTATTATACACAACTTCCCCTAGCCTGGCAAGTGCCGACGACCGTTGAATGCAATGAATCCAACTAGGATGGAATCGCAATTACGGAATGTGTATATTAATACATTTACGCAGCCTGCTCACATAAGAACCACTGTACTCATATTATATCTCAATCAACACATACACCTTCCTCGCAATAATCACCGATGCCACATTTGATAGCGCAGCCGCCGCAATTATCGGGATCACTATAGGGATAAACGGTATTACCGAAACATGTGATGGTCGTATATTCATCGAGCCAGGACAATGAGCTGCAGTGTCCGGCGAGACAATAATCACCGCTATCGCAGTAATTATCACATCCGCCACAGTTGGCAGAATCGTGATCCGGATCAATCGCATTACCCGAACAATAGATGGTTGAACCGATAAAATTATCAACACATCGGCCGTCTTCGCATTTTTCATCAAGATCACAATAATGATTGCATTCCCCGCAGTTGGCAGCATCCGTCAACGGATCAATCCCAATACCACAATAGATAGATGTATTCACACAGTACCCGTTTATGCATTCTTCCCAGATACCGCAAGCGAAGCCACAGTCTCCGCAATTGTCGTGATCTGTATCTAAATCGGTTTCTCCGCTGCCAGGACAATAATCATACCCAGGGCGCACATTATAGACACAATTGCCATCAGAACAACGCTCATCTGCGTCACATTCATAACCGCACTGCCCGCAATTGTACGAATCATCCCTTGTATCCACAATCATGCCGTTGCAATAAACACGTCCAATACCAGATTTACAATAGCCAGAAGAACAAATCAGACCCTCATCACAGCGGTTGTAGCATCCGCCGCATGCCTCAACGCTCGTTCCTATATCATATTCGATTCCATCGCAATCGGTAGGCCCCAAACAACGCGAAAGACTGCAGCGTTGTGAATAAGAACAGGCATGACCACAGGCACCGCAGTTATCATCATCGTAACTCAAATCAACGCAGTACGGATTGTTATCCGATCCGCAGTTATCCATGCCGGCAGGACACACACATCCCGTTGGAGTGCAAACTGAGCTATGCCTGCAGCGATTATCGTGCTGCAGGCAATTATCATCTGTATCCTGTTCGCAAATCGCCGTGATGCCATCATTATAGAGATGCCAGCCTTTGGCACACGAAGTGGCACGACATGCGCCATTCTTACAAGTACCACCAGCCCAACCTCCGCCCGAAGTACAGTCATTTGTCTCGCTGCCACAACGATATAGCGAATCGGGTTCGCAGCCGCCTCCCTGGGTCACATGCATATCCTTTTCACACGCAGTCGCTACACAGGCGGCATTGACACATGCGGCATCCGTGGCATTTTTTATATTCGCTGCAGTGCACGGCGTATGGCAACTGCCGCAATGCTCGTTGTTATTCCTCAGATTGACGCATGCATCGTCACACTGAGTCAATGACGGACTGCATTGACTGACGCATTCACCCTCGCTACACATCAACCCGTTGCTGCATTGAACGCAGGTATTGCCACAGCATTCGTTGGTTTCCGGAATGCACTTATCCCTGAATTTGCGCCATCCCGCTTGACAGCTCATAGCCTTGCACTCATTCCCAGCACAATAAATCTTATCTGCGCCTGGCATCTGACGTTCACAAGTCAAGCCATTTTTCGTGCAGGCTTCGGTCGGACCTGGCACACAGGCATTATCCTCGACGATCAGTCCCTCCGTACATCGGTCGATCCAGCAAATGCCATCCATGGAGCACATCCCTGTCGACCAGCCAAATATTTTTTCACAATTGTTGTCGTGACTGCCACAATTGAGTGTGCTGTTTTCTTCACATCCACCTCGGTAGAGATGATACCCATAATCGCAGGCTGTAGCCTTGCATTTATTATCTACGCAGACGCTTTGGTCCCATCCGGGCTGATAATTACAAACTACCCCACCGCAGGAAAAAGCATAATCGTCCGAGTCATTGCAGCCCATCAAAGAACCACCTAAACCAATCACTGCAGCTAATACCCAATTAAAATGTTTCATAATTTGCTCTCTGATATCAATTCAAAACATGCAAAATGCACTATCGGGCTATTAAAAGCAATTCTTGTGCCACACCTCTCCCAGACTAAATTTCATGCTCCATAGACACTAACCCCACCATTTCCAAACGACCCCACGATGGCTTCATCCTTTAATGATATATCGGCATTTAAGATATGAATATATATTAATAGATTTGGACGCGGGCTTGCTCGTTTCGGGGCTGGTCTGAGACCACGCCCCTACACTCGCTATGCCCTGCGTTTCGCGGCTATTAGCTGCGCCGATACGCCGCTTTGGCCTGTGCTATTTGCCGCCGGCAAATACGCACAGGCTATTTTAGGGGGCATACAATCACAAAAAACACGATTACTTTGCTCTACTGTGCGTCGAGGAACAATTTATGCTGCAAAATAATCTTGGAATTCGTTGATCTTCGACCATGAAACGGTTTTGATGCCGTAGCTGCTAAGAGGCTCGACAACAGAAGATTTCTTTATATTGACATCATTTAACACAGCACACAAAGTTGTATCCCTATGTCGGATGTCTTTTGTATCCAACCACTTAAAGATTGTATTCTGAATATTCTGTTTATTTGGTATGTTAATTATATCAATGATTCTCTCAGACTGCTCTGTTGATTTCGGTATCACACAGTCAAAATGATGCGTAAAGCCACTTTTCCCAACAAACTGGCAATTTTCCACCATGCGAATATGATTCTGATTAAACCAGTTAAACACTTCATCAATAAATATGGAAATTGACTGTGGAGAAGATAGATAAAACAAATCATTGATGGAAAGCATTGCCTGAATAAGCATATGTTTTTTGATATTGAAATCTGAGACCGTTGCAGATGTCTTGATTTCTCCATTTTCTACTTTAACACCAAAGCCTGCGACTATCTGCCGAATCAAATCTCTACGCTTTGACGTCGAAACATCAAAACCTGAAATATCAAGATCATTGAGTATATATCCACCGTCAGTCAACTCAATTTCGCTTTCCAATTTTCTAATATAAATTGAAAGAAAATCATTATGCCGATCAAGCATAGGTGTTTCAATTTCGAACCAATCTTCTTTGGCCTTTTTGACAGATGCATTTTCGTGCAGCCATGAATAATAGCCATCAATGAGTTTTTTTATTTCAATATCGTCAGTCATTGAATAATCCCCTTGTGACTATTTTGGTTGGTTCTATAACATTACAATAATGCAGAAAGCTCACAAGCATACTGTATTTAGAAGATATATCGAAATCGTCTGGAAGTTCTATGGCATAAGAATCGCCGTATTCTTCACGGTAAAGGTGAATGTGGTTTCCTGAAATACGCGTTCCATCTGGATTGATATGCTGCGAAGCGTTGATATCCAACCGAACAAGAGGAATGGTTTTCCTATATCGCTCCTGATGCGTAACTTTATTCAAGGTCATTCTCGAAACCAAAACATCAATCGTGAAACTCTCCTCGTCATCCATGGATTTGACTTCGAATGTAAGCTTTTGGCCTGCAGATGGATAATCCAAGCGTTCCCCAAAGTACTTCTTGGGCATTGCATGCAATCGTTCGAACATTTCCTGGCTTAATCCATCACTCATCCCAATCTCCGTTCCGTGCTGCTCTTTTCTCATTTGCGCGAAAGGATTACCCAGCATCCCTCCTGGATGCACTCACATCATAGCGGATGAGAGTCGTTTTGGCGAGTAAATTTGCCGAAATAGTACTTTGATTCCTCGCCATTGCTCTCAGTCACCTCGCATTTGTCTCTTCAGCCTCTTTGCCGATAGCTGGCGATCTGAACAGATGATCGAGTTCTGGTAAGTTGCGTTTGGAACACCGGCTATTGGCTGCGCCAATACGCCGTGTGGCCTGTGCTATTTGCTTTCGGGCGACCAAAGTCGCCCCTGCAAGCAAATACGCACAGGCTTAATTTGGGGTGTATTCACCGATGAAACGACAATTCTCGCCCGCAATGATTGTTCAAAACCGACTGAATGTGATGTTTTAATCGCATTTTCGCTAGCTAAGCCATTCTGGCAAAAGATCAGCAAAATGATCAGCTTGAGCGTTCACAGACGATTGAGTACACTTGCCGCGGGGGGAATACCCCAATAAGCAAAACACCGATTACTGATGAGGTTTGACCATGGCAGAGACGTCGAAGCTAAATCCTGGTGTTCTTGCCCTCTGGGGCAAAAAGGCCGCCAATGGCGAGCCCAAATGGCTGCCGCTCATTGTGCATCTTGCGAATACTGCAGAGATCGGGAAGATTCTGTGGGAATGGCCTGCGTACACTCCGGAATTGGATTGATTTGCATGGAGCATCTCAAAATAGTCCAGCTTCAATGAGGCCGGACATACGCAGGCAACTTTCTTTAATCAAGTCACCATGATTTAACAATAAAATACCTCAATAAATTACCTGAAAGGACCTACATTAGATAAACCAGCAAATTTTTTCATCTTAAAATTGTCCAAAAAATAAAAATTATTGACCGGTTTAATTTCATCTGTCATAATACCATTTGTCAGGTCACCATGGTTCCTGTGACCCGCATAAAAGGAGCAAATCATGAATCCATACAGTCAATTTTTTGGTCAACTAACCAACGGAAAGCAACCCTATGGATGGCAAGAAAGTCTCGGTGAAGACGCTGAGATTCGAAACAGATTGATTTCGATTCCCACAGGGTTTGGCAAAACACTTGGTGTCGCATCTGCATGGATTTATCAACGCATCATTAAGAAGAATTCAAGATGGCCACGCAGACTCGTATGGTGTCTGCCTATGAGAACATTGGTCGAACAAACGGTTGAGACTCTGCGAAGCATGCTCACAGCCAACAACATTAATATAGATGTCCATGTCTTAATGGGTGGCGTCGATGCTCGCGATTATCATCTTGTACCAGAAAAAGAGGCCATCCTGGTTGGTACACAAGACATGCTAATCTCCCGTGCGCTCAATCGTGGCTATGGCGTTGCACGTGCTCGTTGGCCAATGGAGTTTTCGATACTGAACAATGATTGTCTTTGGGTTCTGGACGAAGTACAGCTCATGGATGTTGGACTGATTACCAGCGTACAGCTGCAGCAATTCCGAAACGACGATGCTGGTAAAATGGAGCGACCATCTTATTCCTGGTGGATGAGTGCCACACTTCAGCCATCATGGCTTAAATCCGTGGATTCAGAAAGGATGATAGAATCGCTGGAACAGGACATTCTTACACTTTCTGAACAGGACAAAACACAGCCAATCTGGTCTAGTACATCCAAATCCGTCGTGTTGGAAAATGTCATGAATGATAAAGCTTTAACGTCATTTATAACTGACTTATACCAACAGCATGAATCAGATCAGAAAAAAATTCTTGTCGTTGTAAATACCGTCAAACGCGCTGTAGAATTATACAATAACATCATTAAAAACTTAAAAAAGAAAAAAGTCCCCATTGACTGTGTACGTCTTATTCACTCACGTTTTCGGGGTTGTGAAAAAGAGAAATGGCGAGATGCAT
>JAGACY010000260.1 GCA_017613855.1 Pseudomonadota bacterium | reverse complement strand
CCCCATTGCTAACTGCTAACTGCTAACTGCTAACTGCTAACTGCTAACTGCTAACTGCTAACTGCTAACTGCTAACTGCTAACTGCTAACTGCTAACTGCTAACTGCTAACTGCTAACTGCCAACTGCTAACTGCTAACTGCTAACTGCCAACTGCCGACTGCCAACTGCTAACTGCTAATTGCGCATTGCGCATTGCGCATTGAAAGGCGTATAATCTTTCGGGCATTTTTTTACGCTTGCCGCACCTATTCAAAAAGGAATTTTTATGCCTGAAATAATCATAAAAAGCCACGCAGAGATAGACGCGATGCGTCGTGCATGCCGTCTCGCGGCTCAAACGCTCGAAGAAGCTGCAAAGCTTGTCAAACCCGGTGAAAACACGCTCGCCATTGATGACTTTGTCTATGAATATACACTGAAGCATCATGCCAAGCCGGCACCGCTGCACTATCAGGGCTATCCCAAATCCTGCTGTATTTCGATCAATGAAGTCATTTGCCACGGCATTCCCAACAAGAAAACGGTTCTCAAGGATGGCGATATCGTAAACATCGATATTACCTCAATTTTAGATGGATGGCATGGGGACTGTTCGGCAACATTCTATGTGGGCACGCCCTCTCCCGAAGCGGTTAATCTCGTCGAAACGACGCGCCGTTGTCTCGAAATCGGCATTGAGCAGGTTCGTCCCGGTGCACGATTAGGCGACATTGGCGGTTCAATTCAGGAATTTGCCGAAGGACGCGGTTTTTCGGTCGTCCGCGACTATGTCGGGCATGGCATTGGCCGCGAATTTCACGAGAATCTTCAAATTGCACACTATGGCCGCAAAGGGCATGGTCTGCGCCTCGTCGAAGGCATGACCTTTACCATCGAACCCATGATCAATCAGGGAACATGGCGCATGCGCATTCTCGATGACGGCTGGACCTCGGTGACTCTCGATAAGAAATGGTCTGCTCAGTTTGAACATACCCTCGTTGTGACCAAGGATGGATGCGAAATCCTGACCAAATTCAGCGGCCCGCTCGCCAATTCCGTAACGCCTGCTGACTTTAAATTTTAATGCGGAATGCGGAATGCGGAATGCGATGACAAAACCAAAGTATATTTCTGAAGCTATATTAGTTAAATACTTTAGAAATACATTGAGAATGATCACATAATTCCGAATTCCGAATTCCGAATTCCGAATTAATAACAATACCCGTGAAACAAGCCACCTCGAACGTCCCACTCGAATCTGAAGCTCGCATACGAGCTGCATTGCCATGCACGTGGCATGCTTTTTTTGCGCGTTTTCCCCACCTGAGAGACGTACAGAAAGCCTCGATTTTGCCCATTTTACGCGGTGAATCCATCATTGTGAATGCCCCGACGGCCTCCGGCAAAACAGAAGCTATCGTGGCTCCCGTCATTGAGCGCTATCTCAAAAATCGCATTCGGAATCAGGTCTCAGCCACACAAGCAGACAAGCCTTTAAAATCATCCAAAAAAGGCAAAGCAGGTCATGTGGATATCGGCGTTGGCCCTGCCATTTTGATGGTTGCTCCGACAAAGGCACTCTGCAACGATCTTTACCGAAGACTCGCCAAACCCGTACAAAATGTCGGCCTCGAAATTGCCGTTCGAACGGGAGATGCCCCGAGTTTTAATGTTGAAAAACCACCTGCGTTTGTCATCACCACCCCCGAATCCCTCGATTCTCTCATTGCACGCAAACCCGCATCATTCATCTATCTGCAATCGATTATTATCGATGAAATCCACCTGATCTACGCCAATGGAAGAGGCGATCAGCTGCAATGCCTCCTGTCACGCCTCAAGCTTTTGAATAAAACCAGGGTACAGATTTGTGCATCGAGTGCGACGGTGCCTGAGATCGAACAAATTGCACACAATTTTTTGGGTGATGATGGGAAAATGGTTGCCTGTACGAGCGGTACTCGCGAAATCGTTGCAACCATTATGAACATCGCGGATGATCCTCAGCTTGCCATCGATGAAACCGTCAAAATTATCGAGTCAATGCTGCTCGAATCGCCTACGCGCAAGCTCATTGCATTTTGCAATTCCCGTTCGAATGTCGAAAATATCGTCCATGGCCTTCGGCAAAATCCCCGCATAGCATCGCTCGTTTTTGCGCATCACGGGAGTTTGTCGAAAGAAGAACGCCTGCGCACCGAAAAGCAATTCCTGATGGCCCGCAATGCCGCTTGTGTTGCGACCAGTACGCTCGAACTTGGCATCGATATCGGCGATGTCGACCGCATTGTGCTTTTGGGGCCGCCGCCTGATGTTTCTTCGCTCATTCAGCGCATTGGCCGTGGAAGTCGTCTGCTCAATTACTCGCAGGTTTGCTGTCTCGCCAATTCGGTTTTCAACGCTCACCGGTTTATGCACCTGGTCGAATGTGCACGTCAGGAATTGCTTTTCCCTGATCCGGTAACCTTCCGGCCTACGACGATCGTCCAGCAGGCGCTCTCGATTTGTCTGCAAAATCCCGAATGCTGGATCGGCAAAAAGGCGCTCTACGATCGTCTGCCACAGGCGGCACATGATTATTTCTCCCTTGAGGATTGCGGCGATGTGCTCGAAAGCATGACAAACGGCGGCATGCTTCGAAAAGTCGATCGCGGGCGATATGTCCCCGAAAGCAAAACCCAATTTCTGTTCAATCGCGGATATATGCACTCCATGATTGCAGATCGCCCCGAAACGGATGTCGTCGATGCCGTGACCGGCAGAACCCTCGGAAGTGTTTACCTCAAACAATCCAGCAAAAATGCCATCCAGACAGGTACCGGAGTTTCGCTCACGCTCGCAGGAAACGCTCATACCGTGTCGTATATGAAGGATCAAAAACTCTTCGTCAAACGCGGTACCGAATCTTCAGAACTTGGTTTCCTGGCGCTCGAACCGCCTCGCTATTCCCTGGGCTTGGCGCGCAGCTTCGCCAAATACATGCATATTCCCGAGCAAGCGTTTTATATTAAATGCATCCCTGCAACGCTCGATGTCGTTTCTGAGTTCAATCCTAAACTCGGCGATTTGCTTTGCCCGGAAGTTGCCCTTTCACCCAAAGATGTTCCGCCGGGGTCGGAATATCTCGTCATTCATTTTATGGGCACTATCGGCAGTATGCTCTTGCAGCATTTCTTCGAAAAACAAGGATATGCCCTAAAAAAAGCTTCGAGAACGCCGTTCTTCCTGCGCCTGACTGCAAAACCTGCCTTGACTGCATTCCCCGACGAAGAAACGCTCTTTACGCAGTTCCAAATGTATGTGCATGCCAATGTTTCGTCGTTTGCAAAACTCCTTCAACCAGGCCCCTGGCTGAATTTCATTCCCGAAACGTTTGTTTTGCGATGGCTGCTTCATTCAATTGACATTAAAGCCTATGCCAGAACGTTGGCTAATCTCCCCATCTATCTGATATGACATCATCTGATTCTCCTGATAAATTATCACAAATCCTTGCCGATATCTTTGATACTGCTTTGATTGTTCATGAACAGCTCGAGAAAACTGGCATCAATGCACTCATCGAATTCGAACGCTGCCTTTTACCGGGAAACCGTCGCCTGAGTGATGAGGATCGTGCACGAATTCTCTGGAATCTGCTCGTTTTTACACAGCCAAGGATCACTTCTCAAAAACAATTCCAGAACCTTCTCAATGCCAAATTGCCGAATACCGAATCGGCCATCATCGTTCGCCAGATTATCTGCTCGCCACCGCGCGCATGGAGTTATCGAAAATCCTATCAGCGCGGCTTTGCACATACACTTGCGGGCCCCAATGCACACAATGAAATTTCTGTAAAGGGCTGCCTGAATACGTATGGTACACCTGA
Organism: Pseudomonadota bacterium; assembly: GCA_017613855.1. The sequence continues at coordinate 915 of JAGACY010000260.1, read as the reverse complement.
AGAAGCGGATCATCTCTATGTCATTGGCTGGACGATTACTTTCGAAGATGAGATTTATCTCATTGATGCCGACAGCCTGACCCAAAAACAAGTCTACGACATCGAAGAAATCAAACCATTCCCGCTTCAGGTTCATGATGATGATTTTTGGGAAGAATCCATGATTCCCATTATTCAGAAGATTTACGAAGCATTTCCGACGTTTTCGATCTCACCGCTGCCTGGCCTCGAATATACCGATTATGCGCCCGAACGCATGGTCACACGCCTGGGACAAATTTTGTCCTGCTCTACACAAATTGTCAAAACACCCCTTCAGGTGACGGTTGCCCTGCAAACACCTGACAAAATACTCGCCGCTGTGCGACAGACAGTCAAAGAAAAGCCCGGCGAATCCGATGCTTTTATCCAAAAATTGCGCCTCCGCCTTTTGGAATCTGTCGGCTGTGATGAAAATGGCAATATGCCGCGTGCCCATGCATCACTCCTGGCTGCCGATCCCATTGCACTTTTACTTCTGCCAGATTCACATCCCGTCTTTCAAAAACTCAATGCACGTGACCCCATAAAATTGGCGCTTCAATTCGAAGAAACGCAAAAAACCTCCGATATTTCCGGAGCTTTCGAAATTTATCAGCACGAACGCCGATGGCTGGCCGCATTTCCTTGCTGCGATTTTGCCTGCGAAGAACATGCTTCCAAATTCGGTTTCCCCATCGATTCCATTCGCGCGATTTTCGATCCGAGGCTTTTCGAAACGCATCTGCCCATCGCACCGCAGGGCGAGTTTTTACGCCTGATTCAGAGAAAATTCGGCTATTATTCGTCCCCCGATCAGAGCTATTCTTTTGGTGAACTGCTCAATGCGGCTAGTTCGATCTACGGGAATTTAGGCAAAAATACGGCCGATTTCGT
>JAGACY010000259.1 GCA_017613855.1 Pseudomonadota bacterium | reverse complement strand
TATTGGCAAAGCCAATAGCCGCGCCCCATCCTAATAAAAAAAGCAACGATGCGTATAGCGATTTTCCCATCAAGATTGCAATTCAAATGAATAGTGAATAATTATTGTAATCAACCATTGTTTTTCTTAATACACAAAGACATCATTATTAATGGAAGCAACCACACGCACATCAGCCCAACCTCATTACGAACAAATACCAAATGACCGACATCCTATTTTCGACAATTCAGAAGCTGCCGCCGGAATGGCGAATTCTGCATCGTTCCGGGCAATACCAGCTTGCCGCCCTCGATGGAGCAAGTCCGCATGTACTGCATGTCATCAAGCGAAAACATACGCTCATCGCGTATCTGAGCCACCTCGATCAACCGCAGGATATCCGGCATTTTAAAGAAATCGATTTTGCTCGGCATCTCGGTGCCACATCCGGGATTTTGTGGCATACACAGTCGGATGAGTACTGTATTTTCAGAGACGCATTTGGTTTTATTCCATGGCTGTCCACCCCTGAACGCAGGATTTTTACAACAAATCCCGATTACCATGCGCTGATTCATACCCATTCCGCGCTCAATGAAGCGTGGTTTTCGCAGTTTCTGCAGTACAACACAGATATGGGTCAGGCAGACATTTATGAAGGCAGCGAACGCATTTTGCCCGGGCAGTCACATTACTGGATTTTTGGCAGCTGCGAGGACTTTTTGACGGATTTCGTCGAAGACAACCCGCGAGCCCCCAGATATAACCAGACCAAAAGAGTGAATCTATGGGAAATGCAAAGTTGGGAGCCATTGACGGATGCACGTTCGTCCATCGCCGAGGGACTGCGTCACGAACTCATCGAGGCCGCCGCGCGCATTCCTGCAGAAAACCTTTGTTTTACACTGTCCGGAGGGCTCGATTCTACGGGCATTCTGGCGGCCTGGCTCCAATCGCATCCGGGGCCGGCCGACGCCGTCACGCTGATTTCCCAGGCGCACCAATCCTGCGATGAATCACAGGAAATGGACATACTCGAAAAAGCATTTTCCATCCATCTGACGCGCCTGACCATGGATGATTCGTGGCCGCTGTCACAACCGCAGCTCTACCGTGCTTGCAAAGGTTACGGTCCCTTGTGTTCACCGGGCATCGAATCGACGGTCAACATGAACCGTGCAATTGAGGACGCACTCGGACCCCGCACCATCATTACGGGTCACGGCGGCAATTATATTGTTAAGGTTCGCCCCGAAGCCTTGTGGCAGCATTTATTCAAACACCCAAAATGGTCGTGCATCGTCAAAGAACTCAAGGCTGTACACCAAAATTATGCCACTTTGCGGCGCATACTGGGCAACCTCGCCAATGGGCGAATCAAACGCCTGTATCACGCGCTGAGCCCACAAAAACCAAAGGATTACAACGATCCCGAAAGGTGGCTGCAGATAGATTTTTGCAAAAAACACCCCCAGGAAACGGTCGATCCGATATTTTTTATGTCGCACATCGAAGAACGCGCAAAGCTATTCCAAACCTGGGAATGGGAAAGCAACGTCCGGGCACTCGACACCGTCGCGCGCCAGACAAACCATCATTTTTATGATCCGCTGTTTGACTTCGATCTATACGTCTACTGTGCCCGCATTCCGCCGCAGTACTTCCTCGAAGGCGGCGAGTACCGTCCTATATATAAGGAAGCACTCGCCCCTCTGCTGCCGCCCGAAATCATTGCCCATCCCAAATGTCAGTCGTTCGACGATCTCATGCACGATGGGCTTGCAAATTACGGAAAGCCGCTTATTTTGTCGTCGATCGAAGCATTACCCAAAGGACCGCTCAAGAACATCCTGAATGCACACGGGCTCAATGCATCCTACGAAGAATACTGTGATGCAGTTTGCAGAGGCGACACCGATGTCCCGCTCTTTGGGTTATGGCGCGCGATAAGTACAGCACTCTGGTGCGCAGAATAAAAGAACAAAAAAAGACGCGCAATCTGCGCGTCTTTCTAATATTTTGTAAAGACGTTCCATGGAACGTCTCTGTGTTCGCAGGAACGTCTCTGTGTTCCAGGGAACGTCTCTGTGTTCCAGGGAACGTCTCTGCATTCCAGCGAACGTCTCTCTACTAATCCTCTGCCTGATAGGGCAGCAGAGCGATATGGCGTGCACGTTTGATAGCGCGGGCAAGTTTGCGCTGGAAACGGGCAGAAACACCGGTAATGCGCGAAGGCAGAATTTTACCGCGTGGGGAGAGGAAACGTTTAAGAAGCTGAACATCTTTGTAATCGATGGTCAGAGAAACATCGGATTTGAACGGGCAAGCTTTGCGTTTGGCACGACGGACAGCACCGCGGGCGGGGACTTTGGCATCAGACTTAATTGTATTGGTATCCATTCTCTCTCTCCTGATTACATTTTGGTGGGAACTTCAGCGTTGCATTTCGGGCAAACCCAAAACATTCCACTGGGTTTGGAATGGCGAACCATCTTAATGATGCTCATGTCTGAATCGGTACCTTTTGCGGCACAGACGACGCATTTTTTCTTGTAGACAACTTTCTTGGTCGTCGAAATCTTAGCAGGACGTTTTGCTGCCATTTAAAAATTCCTTATTCCGGCAAGTCAATTCCTCGTATTATGGACATTCAGAGCACCTGCTCTGAACTTTCGGGAGACCGCCCGGATACAGTCGCCCAAACCGAGGCGCGCAGTCTTTACGCTTAAATTATGGCATTGTCAATGTTTTTTCGAAGTTGGCCGGCTATCGTCTGCGACGATACGCCCGGCCAAATCGGCTTTTTGCTGCGCAAATACGCCGATTTTTATGGAATGATGCAGCACATTTCAAAAGCATTACCTTGCCAGCAGCTCATGAAAAAGATCATCCAGATTATCTTTCGTCCTATTCGAATTCTCCGGCTGCTGCTGAATTCCTCGTAATCTTCTTGCCTTCTTGTTCTCTCTATCTTGAACAATCGCAGATAAAGTATTCTGAACGCGGGGATAGAACTCATCTTGCATAAAAAGCCCTTCAACTTCCGGCTTATCCTCCATCACCAAAGGCGCCTCATCACAAAACATCATATCACCTGGCAATAACGGATCTGCCAACGGATAAGGAAATGGCATGCTGACGACGCGTTCATGCATACCACTGTGCAAAGCACCTTTCATTTTACTTACACGCTCCCCCTTGGGAATAATCATATATAATATTGGCAATGGATCTCCCGGGCGGATATAACATTCTACATCCGTATAGGAAACAACCTTGTGAATAATATCTTCTACCCGTAAATCATCCGGCGGATTGAATTTATAACTAATGACAAAACGCGGCCTGCTATGACACGAAAAATCACACCGGCATGCCTTACCATTTTCAGGCGAATACTGTGTTTCGATATCGGCATCCGCTACCGTGACATAATCTATTTTGGTAACCGTGGCGATTGTTTTTCGGCCATAAACCAACAAATCGTTTATACTGCAATCAATGAAAGGCAGGCGATTGCGTAATATTCCGGACATATCTATCGGAATATATTTTTTTTCTATGAGATCTTTCTTTAATTCCTTAGCTTTTTGAGAGGCTGTTCTTTCATTGTTCAAATTTCTCAATACGTGCCTGATTAAAAAACCAATATAAACCAAAATGACGATAGCCATGCCAATGCCCCAAAAGCGCATGAAGGCAAAGAAAGATGTCAAACCAAAGCCCATCAGCTTTTCGACAAAATGCATGGCATGTATTCCTAAAATATCCAGAATCAAACCAATAATTGCAAAGAGTGGCATTCCAACAGCATAAAATAAGAGCCCCGCAAAGATCCCCAAAATAGGAATCGAAATGAGAGTTCCTAATTTATTCTCCATACACGACTCCCAGGCATCTTTCTGCACCCCCAATCGACTAAGCTGCCTTTCTCTTTCGAGGCGTTCAAATCCCTCAGGGAAATCATATTTTTCAGACAGAACTTTCATCGGAGGATCTGTGACCAGTTCTATCGTTTGTCTCGGCGTCTCATCGGGCAGTCTTTGCCAAAGCGCAATGTTGCCATCCTCGCCATAATTCTGAACCTGTGCAAGTCTGGCTTCATAATCTTCATCCGACAGGTTTTCTCCTGTAAAGTTATGGGATGAACTATATATACTATTTGAAAATGCGATAAATAATTCTGATAAAATATCGATATCACAAAGTCTATTTTCGACATTTGGATCGAGCATGCGCCGCAATGCCGCGACCAGAGCTGGCGGCATGCTCTGCATATCCGGTTCAAAGATGAGGTGGAAATCCTTTACGGGCATATCCGCCGGCGACCGCCCCGAGATCAGATGCACAGCAACCGCCCCGAGAGAATAGATATCACTTGCAGGTTCGGGTTTGCCCATCATCTGCTCGGGTGCCATATACCCAAATGTGCCCGCGACCGTCGATCCGCCGCCCTGCACCTGAGGATTGGCAACTGCGCCAAAATCGATGAGATAGACCTGATAATCATCACCCTCGAGCGGCTTGAGCAAAATATTCGATGGCTTGATATCGCGATGAATGACCGGCGGCACATGCGCATGTAATTCTTTAAGAATGGCAAGCAACTGCAATATAATATCGTAAACCCGGTTGAGTGCAAAGCGATGCCCCGATTTAATCATTTCGGCGAGTGATTTTCCTTCAATATATTCCTGAACAATATAGGAACAGGGCGGATCATCTTCGAGGCATTCAATCGCATCGTAAAACTTTGCAACACCAGGTATATCGAGTGATGACAGTACATCCGATTCGCGCCGGAATAAATCGTACGCCTTCCAGTTTTTAACAGACTCGATGTTCAACTGCTTGATCGCCACCTGCAGGCCATCTTCATTGCGCTTTGCCAGATAAATCCTTCCCTGGGTACCATGTCCGATTTCACGGACATACGTGTATTTATCCTGCAATGATTTGGGTGTCTCCTGAGACGAATCCTTCTTGTACACGCTTATCTGTTTTTCATTGTTCCGTTGAGTTTGAATTGCAGTCGCTTCCATTGGATATCCATTGAATGACAAAATGATACCGGTGCCATTGCACATCCTCGCAGAGAATAGCACATTTGGCGGCGCAGTATAAGCACTACGAGCCGTAGGCCGCAGGCACAGGCGAGTAGGCCGGCGTATTTGCAAAAGCAAATAGCCGGCCTAACCAAAAAAAGCCGTCCGAAATAACACGAACGGCTTTACAGAATCATGATTGGGATGATTTAGGCTTCTTCTTCTTCGCTTTCTTCATCATCCTCATCATCTATTTTGAAGCTTTCTTTGTCACTGTCAGCTTTGGCCGTGCGTTTGCCTTCTTCCTTTGACTTGCCCAAAGTCAGGATGCAGCCGGCGAGCAGGCAGATGATGGCAGCGATGAGCCCAACGACCGTCACATGGAATGCGGCTTT
>JAGACY010000258.1 GCA_017613855.1 Pseudomonadota bacterium | reverse complement strand
GGGTATTTTTCGCGCATATCCTTTGGGATAATCCCCTGTAGCCCACCCGCCAACCTGCACCCTACCCAAAATCAGTGAGGTCTTGACACACGACGCCCTTTCCGACATGTTCCGTCGTAAAACAAGGCGTCCCAATGTGCCCGGCATGCACGACACAACAGAATTCTGACCCGCGTCCGGCATTCACAATACTGTATATACCATCCCTCGGTTGGACGTGCATTATATCGGGATAATACCAACGTCAGACAAATCCTGATGTAAACATACGGCACCTCATCCAAATGGGGAGGAACATCCTCCTATGGTAATGATGCCAACGAGATCGACTTTGTTACATTTTTTTTTTACTTTTCTCGTGGGGATGCCAGCATACAAAAAAAGGCGGCGTATGCCTCCTGGCATAGCCGCCTTGCGCAAGCCGTATGCCGTCAGGCATAGGCGCGCTCAGAAATATAAAAGATTTAGAATTTATATTTCATGTTCCAATTAAGCGTGAGGCCATCCGCATTGGTTCCAAGCCCACCATCGACTTTTGAATCGATGCTGAGATTTGCAGGAATTTCATTGGAAATCTTGCCAATGAGAGACATGTCGAGCAAAATGCGAAGGAAGGCTTTGTCATCGACTTTTTTGCCATCGGCAACAGCTTTGACATCATGCGTCTCTGTACCAACAACGAGCTGTGTGTCATTGAGATAAGCTTTAACTTTAATTGGCATTTGGACCATCGGAGTCAGATCGATATCCGTAACCTCACCTTTGACAAATCTGAGTGCTTTAGCGAGTTCCGGGCTACCGGCAGCAGCAAGACCGACGAGCATAGGAATTGTCGTGCCAACAGACGCCCCTTCGAGACTGACGACGGCATCAAGCACGAGATTTGCAGGATCCTTCATGTCAAAGTTTTCGAGAGAGACATTGAGGTTCGAAATTCCATTGATAAATGCAGCCGCTTGTGGATCGCTACCCAAATCGGCGACATTTTTAACGGCATCCTGAAGTTCCTTGACGGCATCACAAGTGTAATTTTTGGCGACCATTGCATCATAAACGCCCTTGGCATAGGCGAGGGATTTTGCAATATCGACGTTAAGTGAAAGACCTGCGAGTGATTTGTCGTTGATGAGATCCGAATGAGCGACAAAGAGTTCCTGGAGTTTCTTGAGTTCAGCTTTGTCAGTCAGGACGAGCGTATTGTCGTTATAGAGCGGATTGCCATCATTATCGACACGATAAGTGAAGTTAAAGCGCGGGAAATTAGCAACAATACCGGAAATTTCGGTCTTGCAGTTGTCGGGAATGCTCGGATCGAGACTCAATAGTACCTGAGCAGCTTTGACATTATCAATATAGCCCAAAGCATAAGCATCTGGAGCGATATTGCCCAGAGCATCTTTGGTAAGGGCTTTGGCTGCCGGTTTAAGTGTTGCTGCCAAAGCATCGGTATTGCTGGCATCGACGAGAGCGACGGTCAAAATACCATTCGTTTCGTTCATGGCGAGTGAGCCGGGAAGGATCGATTTGCCATTGGCATCCTTGGGGACATCTTCGCCAAGACTGGCAACCCATTTTTCAATGTCATAAACGCGCCATGCGGCATCACCGGTTTTAACTTCGGTCGGCTGAGGAAATGCCACGCCGGCACATTGGCTCGCCAATCCCATCATTTTGTCGAGTTCTGCGGACAGTTTCTTATAATCGACGACACCGCTCTGTTTGATTACGATTGTTTTGTCGAGGTTATAAGCAATCTCGTCACTGTGGAATTTGGGATCCACACCAAGACGATCTGCCATCTTTGCAAGATCCAAAGCCAGCAATTCATCGCTGTATTTGAAGAGTTCTGCACACTTGGCTTTTTGAGCCTGTATTTCGGGATCATCGATATCCATTGTCTTTTTGGATACTTCAAATACTTTGCGGGAATACGCAATCACTTTGTCCATGAGTGGATTATCACTCAGTAAGCGCGTCGAAGCTACGACAAAGGCCGTATCTTCGGGAACAAATGTGAGCAAACCGTTGACATCGGCTTTTTCCCATTTTTGATCGGCAGCCGGAGCGTCTTGCTGCATCAATGCTGCACTCTGAGCAACTTCATCACCGTCAGCTTTCTTTTCGCTTTTTTTGCATGCACCCAACCCCACGAGAGAGGCAACGGCAAGAACTATCACAGCTTTATTCATCAATTTCATGGTATAATTCCTTATATAAGTTAAGTAAAAACTCAAACAGATGAGTTTTTATTCCAATGACCTATTGAATATATCAGAAACGGTCATTACACTAAAAGTCTTTTTTTATTCGGCTCTCTGTCTCAATGCGAAATCATTAACCTTTCACAATACGCATTGCAAAATCCATCAGAACCAAGAAAAAAAAGCTAAAAATCCTGGCTATCGACCACTGTATTGATCATAGCTTAGAGCTTTGAGCTTTGAACTTTGAGAATAAAGCCACAACTCTAAGCTCTAAGCTCAGAGCTAATCAACACACTCGCCATACAAAGCCAAAATCTTTATTATTGATTCATCACAATCCAACCAATTTTTTGGGGTGTCTGGGGTTCGGCAGATTCGGAAGGCAACTCATCCTCAGTCTTTTGTGACACACTTTCGATGGCGACCAATCCAGAATAAATGAGCCAGTTTTGGTTATTGGCGGGAATCGATTCGGACGTAGGTTTATTGGTTTTAGTGAATTCGGCGATATCTGCCTCACAATTTGGCATGGGGATATCCGAATTTGGCCAATATTCAATACTTGCCAGTTTATCTGCTCTAAAGTTGAGAGCAATCAAACCGTCATTTCGTGTATATCTCACGGTATGAAGTGCATCATCCCTAGAGGACTGAAAATCCTTCAGCTGAGGTTCGAGCGTTTTAAGGTCTGTGCCCAAATGATAATCCATCAGGGCTTTGCCAGCCTGGATACAGGTGTATTCATAAGGGGCTGCAGCCTTCTCGGCTTTTTTGACTGCATCAAAATAAAACCACCCATAGAGCGCTCCGCCAAATACGACGAGCGCCAGAATAGTTTTCCACTCTGCTTTAAAAAATGAATGCATTGTTTTCTTTAATTCGTAATGCGTAATTGGGATGCAAAACTAAAAGTGAAGTCTAAAGCCAAAGGTGAAGGGCGTTCTGAATTCGCAATGCGCAATTGGGATGCAAAACTAAAGGGCTACGCTAAAGTTCATTGTGAATGGCATACATAATTAGCAGTGAGCAATGAGCAGTGAGCAATTGGGATGCAAAACTAAAGGGATAGGCTGAAGCTAAAATAACCAACATACTTTAGGATTAACCTTGAGCCCCCTAACTACTAACTGCTAACTGCTAACTACCAATTATCATCCCCCAAGAGTTCTCAAATACTTAATGGCGTGTGAGGCTGCCCGGGCACCATCATAAACGGCTTTGGCGACCTGGAGCATGCCCCCGACACAATCTCCACAGGCATAGAGCCCATCGAGCGTCGTTTTGCCATTTTCGTCAGTTTTGATGCGAGCGCCCTCGACTTCTGCACCAACTTTATGTGCAAAATCCGCACTGCCCGCCACACCGATAGCCACAAAGATTCCCGCCACGGGAACGGTTGTACCGTCTTCGAGTGTCACGGATTCGAGATTATCTGCACCATTTAAGGATGTTATCCTGCGTTGGTCCACTTTCAACTTAGGATTGTCAGGCAATACAAATTCGGCAGTTTTACCCATTGTATAAATGGTTACCGAATTTGAAGTATTGACGAGTTCAAGTGCTTCGTGGAGCGCATATTCACCATGCCCTATGACAGCGACATCTTTGCCGCGATAAAAGAAGGCATCGCATACGGCACAATAGCTCACGCCCACGCCTTCGAGGCGTTTGAGCCCTTCTATTTTGGGAGCCACACGTGCTGCACCTGTTGCCAAGATGATGACATCCCCAGGATATTGAGCGGTCTTCGTGACGACAGTCATCTTCTCAAGCCAGCTTAGGCCGACGACTTCATCGTGAACGATCTCAGCCCCGAGGCGTCTGGCTTGTTCCAAACCTCGATTGAACAAATCCGGACCGGAAATGGGATCCGAAAAGCCATAATAATTCTCAATAGAGGACGTTTTGCCAAGCGCTCCCATATCCCGATAGATAACCGTCACAGGGAATCCTGCACGAACCAAATAAATAGCCGCAGAAATTCCTGCGGGGCCTGCACCGACGATGACAGCATTGGGCATGAAAGTATCCTCCGAATGAGCAGGGATGATTCCCTCGCATGATAGTACAATAGATAATGCGCAATTCGCAATTGGCAAGCATGACAAAATTCGTAATTCGTAATTCGTAATTCGTAATTATTTAGGTGTTCTCAATGTTATTTCTAAAGAATTGGAGCTCATCATAGCTTTATAGGCTTATTTAGGGCTTACAATTTCAATTGGGCATTACGAATTGCGCATTGCGCATTGCGAATGGATGTAGCATTCTCAAAATTTGTTATCTTCCCCCAATACGTGGTACATATCTCCCAGCGAACGGATTCGCCATGAGGTAGTGCAGGAATGCCCGAGAAGAAAAAAACACAGAAAACAGAGACGAAAAAAAGGAAACAGCAGCCGGTTTCGAAGCGCAAACAGGAAACGACGATCGCCCGCGCGAAAGGATCGCTCGAAAAATCGACGGCTAAAAATGTCAAGTTTGATGCGCCTCGTCTGCATGTTCCCAATCCAAGACGCATCCAAAGGCAATCGAAGCTGTATGCGATCTTTATTGCAGTTTTGTTTATCGTCCTGGGCGTTATTTTATTTTTGATGCTTTTTACGTTTTCGTCATCCGATCTGGCCAAGGATGCCGAAACGAGCGTCAATTTATTTGGGGTAATCGGTTCCTATATCGCGAATGTCATGCTCACCGTATTTGGTGCAGCATCGTTCATCTTTTCGGCGGTTTGCCTTCTCATGGGCATCCGCACCGCATGTGGACGGCAATTCGAGGTCACCCCCGCAGAAATCGTCGGTGTATGCATTCTCATCTTTGGCGCAGCGCCCATGTTGGCCTGGGGATTCGAAGGTGATCAGATTTTTGAGCATGATCCGGGAGGTGCATTGGGAACGTGGGCAGCTCAATTTGGGCTAAGCCACATGCCTGGTGCGGCATTCTTTGCTGTATGCCTCGTTCTTATTATTTTTGGTGGCTTGCTCGTTACCGATACCAAATTAAAAAACTTTTTCCTTGGGATTTGGCGTGCCATCCGATGGTGTTTCAAAACGCTCGGCAGTGCACTTGCCGAACCCTTTAAAAAATCAAAAGACGAGTCTCTGATTACAGAAAGTGCCCCCGAAACTCTGCCGGATGAATCCATCAATGAGAGCATCTTTTATGAGGATTCCCCCTCACAGCTGCTCAACGAGGTGAGTTCCGATCTCGAAGAGCGTCAGGCTCAATCCCTTAAAGAACAACAGATTTCCCAAATTGAAGAGGATTCACAAGATTCCCAAACAGACCAGGACTCTGAGGCTGAAGAAGACAGCCCATCTACCGATTTAGTAGATGAATCGGACGATGAACTTGCCAGTGTATTCAGCGCCAGCGAGAACAAAGAAGAACAAGCAAAAGAAGAAGCTGAAGAAATCGAAGCGGAGGAAAAACAAACGGCTGAGCCCCCCAAAGCAGAGCGTACCAAAGAAGGTACCCCCGAAGCGCTCGGCGACATCATGGCAAAAATTCGCAAATCGAGCCCCAAACCCCGCTCCATTAAGCGATCCAAATCAGTTCCTGCACTTGAACCGGATTTTGAGTTTGATTCTATCGTTGCTCCGGAACAAATCGGAACTACGCGCATGACCGAAACTTCTCACAGTGGCAAGACCTCAGTACTCGGAAACTGGAGACCCCGTTCCATTGTTCGCAGCAGTGTAAAATCTGAGCAGAATCATCATGCCAATCCGGCTTCTGAACGGCCCACCATTGCACTGGATGACACCTATGTCGGCCCCAAAGACCCCGTTCCAGCACCAGAAATTCCCCCTAACATGACCAAAGAGCTGCTCGCCCAGCTCGCAACTGAAGATTTGGATATCTCCGTTGCGAAACCGGCATCCACAGTAACACGAATTGCCTCTGCAGAGAGCAGCATCCAAAAATTCAAGGATGCCTTTGCCTCGACAAAGGAATTGGAGAATGTTCCCCCATCAGTTGATAAAAAAGAACCTGAACCTGCAATCAGGGGAAAAGAGAAAGAAGCGGTAACAGCTCCGGCACCGGCGCAAAATAATATTCATCTTCCTGTCGAAAATGAGAATAAAACCATCATTCCGGCATCATCCGAAATCAGAGCATTGCTCAATGCATCCGAGGAACAAGACTCCAATCATCATAAAAATGATTACAGCAACCTATCTTTGGATGACGATGGGGTGGACGAAGAAATTGATGATATCATCCAGGATCAGGCACCGAATATAAAAAAAAATAATATAACGCCTAAAAATTCCTTTGTGGTTGCTGCAGAAAAGAAGCGCATCAGTGAAGATGAAATCGATCGTGCCAATAAGGAACGATTAAAAAACTTAGAACAGGCAGCCTATCAATTCCCACCTCTCTCTCTGTTACATTATGATCCCGCAACTCAAAAAGGCTTTGATCATGATGCACTCCAGCACTATGCCGATAAAATCGTAGAAAAACTCGCGGAATATCATATTCAGGGTGAAGTTGTACAAATCTGCCCGGGACCGATTATTACACGATTTGAATTTAAACCGGCTCCCGGAACAAAAGTCGCTAAGATCGCCTCACTTTCGGATGACCTTATGATGGCGCTCGAGATCGTGTCCATCCGAATTCTCGCCCCAATTCCCGGCAAAGGCGTCGTCGGTATCGAAATTCCGAATGAAAACAGAAATATGATTTACCTCAAGGAAATCATAGGTTCTCCGCAGTTTACCAAATCCAAGAGCCTGCTGACCATCGCCCTGGGCAAAGACAGTGAGGGAGAGCCGGTCGTCAGTGATTTGGCTAAAATGCCGCATCTTTTGGTGGCTGGTTCAACGGGCAGCGGTAAATCCGTCGCCATCAACACGATGATCTGCAGCTTGCTGTTCAATGCAAGCCCCGACGATGTTAAGCTGATCCTGGTCGATCCCAAGATGCTCGAGCTCAGCATTTACGAGGGCATTCCGCATCTGCTGGTACCGCCGATTACCACCCCCAATGAAACTGCCGCAGCGCTCGACTGGGCATGCGAAGAAATGGACGAACGCTATCGCAAACTGGCTTCCTTCGGTGTGCGAAACATCGCCGGTTACAACGAGCAGCTCAAAAATCCGACATTGCCAAGTGCCATTGCATGCACCCAGGAAGTCGACGAAAATGGTCAGCCCAAATACCAGCACATGCCCTATATCGTCATTGTCGTTGATGAGTTTGCCGATCTCATGATGACCGCTGGCAAAGAAATCGAAAAATCCATTGCACGCCTTGCACAAAAAGCCCGCGCTGCAGGTATACACATTATTCTGGCGACACAGCGTCCTTCGACCAACGTCATCACCGGCGTGATAAAAGCCAATTTTCCAACGCGTATTGCATTCCGCGTGTTCAGCTACGTCGATTCGCGTACAATCCTCGATCAGCAGGGCGCAGAAAACTTACTCGGCATGGGCGACAGCCTTTTCCTGCCACCCAATACCGGCATCCTGCAGCGCGTTCATGGAGCGTTTGTTTCTGACGAAGAAGTTCAGAAAGTCGTACAATTCCTCGCAAATCAGCGGCAGCCCGAATACAATCTCGACATTACCACACCCAAAGATGAAGTGGTCGACGAGGCAGACTGCGCGTCATCGGGCGGTTCGAGCGATCTCGATCCCCTGTTTGACCAGGCAGTGCAGCTCGTGGCAGAAACGCGCCAGGCATCGGCATCTTTCCTCCAACGCCGCCTCGGCATTGGTTTCCCACGCGCCGGACGACTGATCGAACAGCTCGAACGCGAAGGCATTGTCGGTCCCCAGAAAGGTCAGAAACCCAGAGAAGTATTGATACAGCCGATATAATCCAAAGATAATAAGCTGTTCATACTCGATATTATATATGTTTTGGTTTGTGCGGCTTATGCGCCCGTCGGGCGCATACAGCCTGCACTTCGGGCTATCGGCTGCGCCGATACGCCCTTCGTTTTTTCGTGAAAAAAACGTAAAACAGGAATATCGCATTATAACAAGGGATTGACAAAGCAATAGCCCCCGGAAGCGTAAACACGCAGCCCCGTTGGAAGGCGATTGTATTGCAGCTGGATGTGGGTTTAAAACGCACATAGATGTAGTCAATCTATCCTTGGGCCCCCACCCGCCCGCCGCCTCCACCAGTCATACGTAACTGGGCGCACCTCAGCCAAGTTACGATGTTTTTCATCATAACCTGCTTCCAGTGTCGGTTTGCATGGAGCCGTTGCCCGGATAATGCAATATCCTCGTCAGGATGGGTGCATTGTATGCGGGCCCCGTTATGTATGACCATCCCCAGTGACATGCTACGAGTGCTTGACAACCCAGAGATAGTCAGAGTCTCTGTGAGCATGTGTGGTTCACTTATATATGGGCAATTTTTTCGAAAAACGGCCAAAAAAAATAAAAAAAATCTCTTTAATCCGAAAGTGTGTATTTGGTGCATAAATGATCGCAATTCTGGCTTGAAACGTAGAGAAGTATTCTGTCACTCAAGATCACAGCAAGGAAAAGACAGAGCCTAAAAAACAATCATATCCACGCTGTTTCAACAGATCCCCCTTACGGGGTTTTAAACAGAACCGTTTTTAAACAATTCTTTTATTTTCACCAGAGTGTCGCTAATATCCTGCCGGACATATTTTGTGTTTTCACAATAAAGATTGCACGGTTACAGAGGTTTCTATGACAACAAAGCACATATATCTTATCGCCCTGCTCGGTGTTCTTTCACTTTACGGCTGCAGTGATGACTCCCAAAAAGGCACAAATGCAACGCCCAGCGGATGCACAAGTGATTCGGAATGTGAATCCGGAAAATGCATTTCCGGAACATGCCAAAAAGAAGAGCCCACTTCCGAAAAATGCCAAAAGGATGCGGATTGTTTGAACAATCAGGTTTGCAATGAAGGGAAATGCATAGATAATCCTCCGGCAGACACGAAATGCACCAAAGATTCGGAGTGCCTGGGCGACCAGGTCTGTCATCAAGGCAAATGTGAAGATAAAACACCAGATCCCGAATGTACCCAGGATTCTGAGTGTGGTGAGAATCAATCCTGTGTCAGCGGTCATTGTGAATCAAAGACTATCCCCGATCCAGGAGATGAAACGTGCCAAAGTGACGATGATTGCGCGAATCAAGAGCTGAATCGCACCTGCATGCCGGATGGTCTATGCGGCCACTATGTCAATCTGGGAGAAACCTGCGGCCTCGATGCCTATTGTGAAGCCGGGTACGAGTGCATGGGCGTTTGTTACGAAGTGCTTAGCCAGGATGCCGAGTGCAATCCCGATGATACATTGCATGTCTGTGACCAGGAAAATGGCATGATGTGTATCGAAGGGGCATGCCGACTCGTAGAATACAACATTCAATCAGGAAATGAGTGCAATAGCTACAAATTGTGCAGCGACGGCCTGACCTGCCTGGAAGGCAAATGTCAGTCAATCCAGAAGGAAGATGAATCCTGTGACGAAAGCAATTACCTGGTTTGCGATACAGGCCTGATTTGCAAAGATGCCAAATGCACACCGCTTGGCAAGGAATGCACCCAGACGGCAGACTGCACCGAAAAAGATTCTTTCTGTTGCCTGGAGGATTCATGCGGAGCCAAGGGACATTGTATTCCTTATGATGACAAGGTTACACATAATGAAAGCTGCCGTTACAAGACAAAACCCGGTATTTTCGAGGCACAGGTTCAGTGCCGCTGGCAGCCAGAGGATTCTGATGAATGGAAGAAATCGACCAAAGTAGAAATGCCGCCATTGGTTGGTCATTTTGCCAACAATGCGGGTCTGGACAATGTAATTGCCGTATTTTCGTATGCCAAGCGCGATACACAATCGCCAACGAGCGAAGATCTGACCTCTGTCATTCGCTTTATCAATCCGGAAAACTGCCAGACCATCGAATCCCTGCGATATAGTTTTGCCCGTCAGGGCAAGAATATGCCAGGATCGGGCGATCTCGACGGTGACGGTTACCTTGAGTTCCTGTCCTTTAGCCGTGAAGGCAATCTGATTGCCTTTAACTGGGATGATACCAACAAAAAACATAAGTTGATGTGGAAGAATGATTTGAACGGTGGGATCGATGATCGCAGCAATCCCTCCCCCAAGAATAATTTTATCCACGTTTTTGACGTCAATGGAGACGGCAATCCTGAAGTAATTGTCGGCAATACTGTCGTCAATGGCCAGACTGGCGAAACAATATTTGCCGGTGACAGTGCATTGATCCACAACAGTGCCATTGGGATTTTGGATGGCGATTCCAGCGGGGCTGCAACAATTATCTACAAATCGTCCGTATCTAAATGGGATAACGACAACAAAACCTGGAAAAAGGTAGCAACCCTGCCGGCTGAACTTCCATTTAAAGCTTATGCCGATTTCGGCACTCCTGGTCAAACCCCAGAAGCTTTCGATTATACCAAGCTGGACGGCAAGCCTGAAATTGTTTCTGGTGGTTCAAATCGGCTTCAGCTCTATGCACTCGTTGAAAATAACCCGGGAACATACGACGTTCAGACTTTGATGGATGTCAAAGGCTTCTCGAAAGGCGGTCCCATTACGATTGGTGACTTTGACAGTGACGGATTGCCGGAAATCGGCGTGGCATCCGCTGGTTACTTTGGCGTTTATGATCCGCAGTGTACCGGATATGAAGCCGGCAAATGTGCTGATAAGCACGTTCTTTGGGAACGGTGGAGCCAGGATGAATCTTCGGGGGTGACGGGATCATCCCTGTTTGACTTTGACGGCGACGGGCAGACAGAAGCTGTCTATGCGGATGAATGCTTTACGCGCGTTTATGACGGTAAAACAGGGCACGTGCTTTTCAGCGCGAAACGATCTTCGGGAACATCGTATGAAGCACCAGTCATTGCTGACATTGATAACGATGGCAGTGCGGAAATTCTGATGGGATCTGATAATAACCACAAATGTGCCGATGATTCCGGTTCGAAGATCGATCCCACTTCCCCGGGAAAATCCAATTGCGTCGATCCAATTCACGAAGGAATTCGCTGCGAAGCTGACGAGGATTGCCCGTTAAGCAAAAATTGCAATACCACCATTGGTCTGTGTACATGTGAATCGGACAGCGATTGTAATACGCAGTTTGCCCCCAGGAATCCAAGTGCAATCCTCAAACAGTATGTGTGTGCGCCGCCCATCGATTCCAATGTTGGCTTTATGACAAATCCATCCAACGGCAGTTCGCGTACAATGGGAACAAAACTGGGTACACGTCCTGCGGGATGGACAGAAAACGACTATAAAGTCTGTCGGGCCACACGTCTGACGACTGATATTGGTGTGGCGGATCTTATGATTTACAAAGATCGTCTCGACCGCTGGGTTTCGTCGCGTGCTATGTGGAACCAGCACACCTATAACATTATCAATATCGAAGACAATGGCAAGACGCCGACACCGGCACAATGGCTTGCAAACTGGCTTTTAAAGGCGTCGGACAACCGTCCTGTGTACAATAATTACCGTATGAATCGTCAGGGCAAATACGGTGCCGGGACTGTTCCCGATATTACAGGCCGGTTTATTGCCGGATCGATTTGCGGCAAGACCGAAGACGGCCGCCATGTTATCAGCGGGAAACTGTGCAACCGCGGGACCAAACCGGTGGCCCAGCTATTGCCGGCAACCTTCTTCTATTATGACGAAAATACAGCAGATCACCGCGGTAAAATCATTTGCACTTCATATACCAACACCATCGTCGGTGTGGGAGAATGCGGACAGGTCGGCTGCGAAGTCAGCGAAGAAGAACTTGCAAATCTCGCAGGCAAGAAAGTTCTGATGGTGACGAACCTCAACGAAAATGGCAATGCCAGTACCGTCGAATGCAATACCGATAACAATACCGATTACATTCAGGTAGATGAATGTAATTCTGAAATCACTATCATTAACTGATGCCTAGTCTATCCAAGAATGAACACTAAAGCCATGTGCTGTCGCTGAAAACTCATCATTTGCCATTAACAGAGGTTTTTATGACTACAAAACACATCTATACCATTGCCCTTCTCGGTGTACTTTCACTCTACGGCTGCAGCGATGACTCCAAAAAAGACGGCAATGCGTCGCAAGTCGGATGCACAAGCGATTCGGAATGTGATTCCGGAAAGTGTATGATGGGGACATGTCAGGCGGACGAACCTACTCAGAAAGAGTGCCAAAAGGATTTGGATTGTTTGGGCGGTCAGGTCTGTCATGAGGGCAAATGCGAAGACAATCCTCCGGCAGACACCAAATGTACCAAAGATTCGGAGTGTTCTGGCGAACAAGTCTGCAATGAAGGCAAATGTGAAGATAAGACGCCAGTTCCCGAATGCACCACAGATTCGGAGTGCAATGAGAACCAATCCTGCGTCAGCGGTCATTGTGAACCAAAGAATATACCCGGGCCGGGGGATGGATCATGCCAAAGTGACGAAGATTGTGCAGATCAAGGTGACAATCTCACCTGCATGTCGGACGGTCTATGCGGCCATTATGTCAATCTTGGAGAGACCTGCGGCCTCGATGCCTATTGCGAAGCAGGGTACGAGTGCATGGGGGTCTGTTATGAAGTACTCAGTCAGGATGCAGAATGCAATCCCGAAGATACGCTGCATGTCTGCGACCAGGAAAATGGCATGATGTGCGTCGAAGGGTTCTGTCGGCTCGTAGAATACAACATTCAATCAGGAAATGAGTGCAATAGCTACAAATTGTGCAACGAAGGCCTGACGTGTGTGGAAAACAAATGTCAAACCATCAAAAAGGAAGATGAATCCTGTGATGAAAGCAATTATCTGGTTTGCGATACAGGCCTGATTTGCAAAAATGCCAAATGCACACCGCTTGGCAAGGAATGCACCCAAACTGCTGACTGCACCGAAAAAGACTCTTTCTGTTGCCTGGAGGATTCATGCGGTGCCAAGGGAAACTGCATTCCTTATGATGACAAAATCACCCATGATGAAAGCTGCCGTTACAAGACAAAACCCGGTATTTTCGAAGCGCAGGTCCAATGCCGATGGCAACCGCCAGCCGATGCCTATCCGAATTCAGCAAAAGTAGAAATGCCTCCCCTTGTAGGACATTTTGGCAACAAAGCCGGACTCAGTACCGTCGTGGCATTTTTCTCCTATTATGCGCGCAATGCCTGGGCAGATACCTATCCCAAAGACTCTTTTCAGGGAACGATTCGCTTTATCAATCCCGAAACCTGTGAGACCCTCGAATCGATTGGTTATAATCAGGTGATGTATCAAGGCAATAATCAGCCTGCTGCCGCAGATCTCGACGGCGACGGTTTGATGGAATTTATCACCATCACCAACCAGTGGAAACTGGCAGCCTATACATGGGACAAAGAGAAACAGGCCCATAAAATTATGTGGGAATCCGAGGAAATCACAGGGGCTAACAATTATGTCAATGTGTATGATGTCGATGGCGATGGCAAACCGGAAGTCGTGTGGGGAACGGCTGTTGTCAACGGGCAGGATGGAACATTTATTTATAAGGGTAAAGTCGGAGGCAATGGTGCCATCGGCAATTTTGATCGAAACAGCGAAGGCGTAGCCACACTCGTTATCAACGATTCCGTCCTCAAATGGAACAAGACATCCAAATCATGGGATACCATTGCGAAAATACCCGGACATACCTACAAAGCTTACGCAGATTTTGGCACGCCCGGATCCGAACCGGCCAGTTTCGATTTCAAGACATTGGATGGTTATCCAGAAATCGTATCCAGCAGCGGAGGCAATGTTTTCATTTATGCCCTGATACCTAAGGGAGATGGTACCTTCGATACCCAGGATGTCATGCACGCGACTTTAATGCCATCCATCATGACGGGAAAAGGTGCTCTCGGCGGTCCCCTCACCATCGGCGATTTTGATAATGATGGTCTGCCCGAAATTGGCGTGGCTTCTTCGGGATTTTTTGGCGTTTACGATCCGCTGTGCACTGGATACGAAGCGGACAAATGCGCCGACAAATATGTTTTATGGGAACGCTGGAGTCAGGATGAATCCTCGGGAGTCACCGGCTCATCGCTTTTCGACTTCGATGGCGACGGACAAACCGAGGCCGTCTATGCGGATGAATGCTTTACGCGCGTCTATGATGGCAAAACGGGTAAAGTACTTTTTAGTGCAAAACGGTCTTCGAGTACATCATTCGAAGCACCTGTCGTTGCCGATATCGATGGCGATGGCAGCACCGAAATATTGATGGGATCTGATACGAATGCCGCGTGTTATGATGATAAAAAAGTTTCGGCCAATCCCAGTAATCCCGGCACCTCCAACTGCGTCGATCCGATTCACGAAGGCATTCGGTGTGAAGATGACGAGGACTGCCCCTCTCAGAAAAATTGCAATAAAACCCTCGGTTTCTGCACCTGTACCGAGGACAGTGAATGCAATACACAGTACAAGCAGGGCACCAATGAAATCTTGACACAGTACGTATGCGCCGAACCCATCCATCCTCAGGTTGGCATGATGGTCAATAGTGACAATACGACGCGAAAACTCGTCAAAGATTTGGGTACACGCCCCGATGGTTACGCCGGTGAATATAAAGTCTGCCGGGCAACGAGAAAAACGACCGATTTGGGCATTGCGGATCTCATGATCTTCAGAGATCGTCTCGACCGCTGGGTCTCGTCACGCAATATCTGGAACCAGCATTCCTATAATATCATTAATATCGAAGACAATGGCAAGACACCAACACCTGCGCAATGGCTAATGAACTGGCTTTCCAAAAATTCGGATAACCGGCCTGTGTACAACAATTACCGTATGAACCGTCAGGGAAA
The DNA here is from genome assembly GCA_017613855.1 of Pseudomonadota bacterium. Next base: position 795 of record JAGACY010000258.1, on the reverse strand, counting down.
ATACGGGGCCGGAACGGTTCCTGATATTACGGGACGTTTTATTGCCGGTTCGATTTGCGGCAAAACCGAAGACGGCCGTCATGTCATCAGTGGTAATCTCTGCAATCGCGGCACCAAACCAGTTGCCCAGAAATTGCCGGCAACATTCTTCTATTATGATGAAAACGCCGAGGATCATCGGGGGAAAACCATTTGTACCTCCTACACCAATACGATTGTTGACGTGGGAAAATGCGGTCAGGTCGGCTGCGAAGTATCAGAGGAAGAACTCAAGAGCATGGCGGGCAAAAAAGTCATCATGGTGACCAATCTCGATGAATATGGCAATGCAAGCACCGTCGAATGCAACAATGACAACAATACGGATGTCATTGAGGTGGATGAATGTAATTCTGCAATTACCATCATCAATTAACGGGAATATGACTCATTATGCATGGCTAGTTGTGACGCCCCAGCAGGGCGTCACAACTGTTTGAGAATACCATTGCACGGCTGCCTGCCAATGATCGACTGCAAAAGACTTTTTTCTATGGATACTTTCTTTTTACCCGCATGGACGCTAAAATGCCGTAGGGGTAGTTTGCTTTTGGAAAGAAAATAGAAAAAAGAGCGTGCATGGGGCGTTGCGGGGCGACGCCCCGCAGTGGGGGTAGGCGCGTATTCCAAAACCGACACGTTTCATGAAACGTCTCGGCTTTGGAATAGCGCCGCAGGGGGCGACTGCCCCCTGACAAATCATAATCACCCATCGAACATGATGAAAAACAGAGGTTCTATGACAACAAAACGCAT